>DATCDR010000230.1:0-2274 GCA_036510575.1 Acidimicrobiales bacterium
CGCTTCGCCAGCACGCCGGTGTGATCAACACCCGACGCGGTGGGCGCGGCTTCTACTTCGACGGACCCGAAGGGCACAACCTCGAAGTGTTCACGCGAGTCTGACCGAGCGTCCCTGGCCGAGCATGATACGGCCCGCTGAAACGTCGGTCCGCGTCGATGGCTGTGGTCGCGCCCGAAGACACCTCAGAACGCGTGATGAAAGCGCGGAGCTGCCAAATTCAAGATGGGCGGCGTGCCACCGAGTGGATTCGGCTACCTAGGCGCTTGCTGCCCATCGCTTCGAACTTGGTGCCCACTCGTGTTGTCGAGCCGCCTATCTGCCTTTTCCAGCACTTCGCGCACCTTTTCGAGCAGGAGTTGAGCGGAGAACGGCTTTTCGAGCAACATCGTCTCCTCACCTAGCGTCGAGCCGAGCACCGGCTGGGCGTAGCCCGACATGAAGAGCACCGGAGTCCCTGGACGAAGCGCCTGCACACGCGTGGCTACCTCGCGGCCGAGCATCTGCGGCATGATCACGTCGGTCACCAACAAGTCGATCTGGCCCGGATAGCCCTCGACTATCGCGAGCGCCTCGACGCCGCTCGAGCAGGTCAAGACGTAGTAGCCGCTTCGAACGAGTATCCGGCGCGTGACCTCGCGAATCGCATCCTCGTCCTCGACGATGAGGATGGTCTCGGTCCCCTCGAGGAGGCGGACCTCGGCGGTCGGATGCGCCGCAGACGGCATCTGATCTGTAGCTGGGAGCAGGATACGAACGGTCGTGCCTACGCCTGGCTCGGAGTAGACCTGGATCTCGCCTCCTGCTTGAGCGACGATGCCGAACGCCATCGGGAGGCCAAGCCCAGTGCCTTCGCCTCTCGGCTTTGTCGTAAAGAAGGGCTCGAAGATGTGATCGAGTAGGAGCTGCTCCATGCCCTCGCCGCTGTCGCTGACGCGCAGGCGCGCGTACGCACCCACATCTAGGCCCGGATGGAGCTCGGTATGGGCTTCGTCCAGCTCGAGGTTCGCGGTGTCTATGGTTAACACGCCCCCCGTCGGCATGGCGTCGCGTGCGTTTCCCACGAGGTTCACCAGCACCTGCTCGAGTTGACCTGGGTCAACCTCGACAAGTGAGAGCCCTTCAGCCAGGTTCACCGAGAGCTCGATGTGCGCGCCGATCGTTCTGCGGAGGATCTCCTCGAGTCCGACGACGACGTCGTTTAAGTTGACCACCTCGGGCTGGAGCACCTCGCGCCGGGCGAAGGCGAGAAGTTGGCGAACAAGGACGCGGGCGCGCTCTGCAGCGATACGGATCTGGTCGACGTCGGCTTTGGCTGCCACCTGGTCGTCGCGGAGCTCGTCGCTCACGAACTCGGTGTAGCTCGATATAACTGCCAGCAGATTGTTGAAGTCGTGCGCGATCCCGCCGGCGAGTTGCCCCAAACTCTCTAGTCGTTCTGAGTGATTGAGCCGGCGCTCGAGTACCTCACGGGAGGACGCGAGTGAAAGCCGCTCGGAGATGTTCCTCCCGACCGACGTCGAGCCGATGATGGCCCCGGTCTCGTCGCGCATCGGCGAGATCGTGACCGAGACATCGAGCACGGTGCCGTCACTTCGAAGGCGCTTCGTACCGTGATGTTCGACTCGTTCGCCCCGCGAGATGCGCTCGAGCAGCTCATCGTGCTCTTTGCGGCCGGAGTCGGGAAGGATGAGCGAGATGTGCCTGCCGAGTGCGACGACGACCGAATGGCCGTACATCTGCTCAGCGCCAGGGTTCCAACTGGTGATCAGCCCGTCGAGCGTGGTCCCGATGATCGCGTCGTCGGAGAAGTAGATGATCGAGGCGTTGGCTTTCGCCGCGTTCTCGCTATCGAGAAGCTGGTCGTCCGACTGTTGCGATGCTGTCTGACCTTCGACCATCTAATGTCCCCGCTCCGGTGCGACCGGCAGCTTGGATCGGTGGTGCGCGGCTCAGTCCGCAAATCGATGTTAACGAAGGTGCACCTAGATTCGGTCGGGAGCGGCCTCGGCATGCCGCGTGGCGTCGTTTGATGCGTACGAGTCTGGTTGCAATGTACGCCGCGGATTGGTGGCGACAGCGGCTGGGATCTCCATGCTTCGCGGCGCAGCTTCCTTCCGCTGTGGCGAAGTCGCGCCTGTTTCGAGATCGCCGCTCCGAGCGCGAGTCGCCAACCGGGGTGGCGGCCGGGTCACTTCCGGGTCGTCCGATAGTCCCCTTTGACGTCTTAGGTGTAGAACGTTCCGCATGGTCACCACGCGCCGGCTCGGCTGC
>DATCDR010000231.1:0-14931 GCA_036510575.1 Acidimicrobiales bacterium
CCGACCGGTGTCGATCACGCGATGTGCCGCTTCGATCCTGAACTCGAGGGTGAACTTCCTTCTGGTAGCTCCCATGGGGACATCCTTTCAGTCGACGCCTGCGTCGGCTTGTTGGGTGTCCACTTCTTCTGGGGAATCTCATTCCTACGTCGCGATGCTCAGCCCCCCAAGACGTAGCGAGTTAGCCGACGACAAATCCCGACGCTCCCTCAGGCGGCTCGAGCGCGACCTCAACGTCGTCGACGCGGGCGCGAGGCGGACCTGTGCGACACCACCCGAGCACACCCTCGACAGCTGTGTGCGGACCCTCAAGGACAACCTCCACGCGACCGTCCGGGAGGTTGCGTGCCGACCCGAGCACCCCGGCGATCATCGCCTCGCGACGTACGCCGTCGCGAAAGTAGACGCCCTGCACGAGCCCGGAAACAAGCAATCGACGCCGAACCACTTCGCTCACACGAATAAGCCTAGGGTTCCCAACTGGTCACGTACTTCTGAGCAGAAGTGAGTAATGCACCCGCGTTGTAAATTCACGAATGATGAATCTCACCATCATCTGGATGCCGGAGAACGGTCTCGCTGGTGGATTCGTTGGGTGGAAGCCCTACGAACCACCGAGTCAAGGATCGCTAGATGATCGAGATTCGTCATGTTTCGGGCATTGAAAGAAGCAGTCGACGATGCCGAGGCATCCCGCCTACACCTCCAAATGGGGTGCCGAGCATTGGCTCGCAGCACTGCAACAGTTCTCGACCGAAACGAACGGCCACCATGCGGCTGCACTCGTCATCGGCAGACGCGGTCTCGGACACCGAGCGCGGCGATGGGAAGGCGTGACTTAACGCGAGCAGCGCATCGCGAAAAGAGCGCTACCAACTCCGTCGTGCGAGGTGTCGCGAGCCATCACCCCGAGCCGGAGATCCAAAAGACAGGTGGGCAGTCGCGATCGCGGCGACCGACCCTCCCTGGCAGGCGGGCATGCTCCGGAGAAGGGGGACTGAAGACCGTTCGTGGTCGCCCGCTGTGCAGGACTCAGTTCTGCGCAGTGTTTAGGAACGTCTGGTGTCAGCCATGCGACCGAATGCCGAGTTCGCCATCTTGACCGGTCTACTCGTCAACGCTGCCAGATGTCGCCGCATAGGCCACCGCCGGAACCGAATGACCCTACCGATAAGCCTGCTACTGACTACTGCCTAGCCGGCGATGCCAATCGTCGTCGGAGACAGTCAGATCTGCATAGCGTTGACCAGCGCAAGACGGGCAAAGGCCTCGAAAAACGATGTCGACGTCAACGAGTCGATATCCGTGCCGTTGAGCGACGGGGATGTCGAGGGCCTGTTCGCCGGTCGGCGACACATCACGAATGTCGCCGCAACGAACGCACACCAGATGCTGATGCGGTTGGCGTGCATTTGGGTCGTACCGCTTCGGTCCGCCGCCAGCCGAGACTTCCAAGAGCTCGCCCATCGCGACTAACTCGTTCAACGTGTTGTAAACGGTGGCGAGGCTGATCTCGGGCAGACGCATTCGAGCAAGATCATGGATGGCTTCGGCGGTGAGATGGACGTGCTCGCCACGAAGCACCTCAGCTACCGCCCGCCGCTGAGCCGTGAGACGCCACCTCCGACGCTGCAGTCGTTCCAGTAATTCGGGCACCGCTGCTCCTAGCTCACAGCCCGCTTCGTCGAGCGGCGGTCTGGTGCCCGGCTCAAGATGACCCGGGCACCAGACCGACTGCGTCGATCAGACGAGGTCGTATCGATCGAGATTCATCACCTTGTCCCAAGCGGCGACAAAGTCACGCACGAACTTCTCGTTCGAGTCGGCACATGCGTAAACCTCGGCTACTGCTCGAAGCTGGGAGTTGGACCCGAAGACGAGGTCGACAGCGGTGCCGGTCCACTTAGCTGCGCCGGTCGAGCGGTCGTGACCCTCGAACACGTCCTTCGATGAGGCAGAAGCCGACCATTCCGTACTCATGTCGAGCAGGTTGACGAAAAAGTCATTGGTCAGCGCATCGGTGCGGTCGGTGAGGACGCCGTGAGCAGAGTGCCCATGGTTGGTATTCAAGACGCGCATGCCGCCGATGAGAACCGTCATCTCGGGCACGGTCAACGTCAGGAACGTCGCCCGCTCCACGAGCAGGACCTCTGCCGGAGAGGTCTCTCCTGCCCGGACGTAGTTGCGGAATCCATCCGCGATCGGCTCAAGCACCGCGAACGACTCCACGTCGGTCAGCTCTTGGAGAGCGTCCGTGCGCCCCGGAGCGAAGAGCACCGTTATGTCGTGTCCGGCGTTCTTCGCAGCCTGCTCGACGCCTGCACACCCGCCGAGCACGACGAGGTCAGCGAGCGAGACGCTCTTCCCACCCGACTGCGCACCGTTGAACTCCTGCTGAATCCCCTCGAGGGTCGCCAGCACGCCGGCCAGCTCGGCCGGGCTGTTGACCTCCCAGGTATTCTGCGGCTCAAGGCGAATCCGGGCTCCGTTCGCCCCGCCGCGCTTGTCGGTACCGCGGAAGCTCGACGCCGATGCCCATGCCGTTGAAACCAGCTGGGAGGTACTGAGTCCTGACGCGAGGAGTTTGCCTTTGAGGGCCGCTATGTCCTGCTCCCCGATCAGTTCGTGGTCGACCTTCGGGA
This sequence comes from Acidimicrobiales bacterium, assembly GCA_036510575.1. Classification (GTDB taxonomy): domain Bacteria; phylum Actinomycetota; class Acidimicrobiia; order Acidimicrobiales; family Bog-793; genus DATCDR01. The sequence goes on from DATCDR010000231.1 coordinate 2,643, forward strand.
TCGGGTCCTGGAACAGCTGCGGTTCGGATGGAACAAGCGCACCGAGGTAGCGCGAGACGGGTCCCATGTCTCGGTGCGTCAGCTTGTACCACGCCTTGGCGAAGGCATCTGCAAACTGGTCGGGGTGCTCGTGGAATCGCTTCGAAATCGGCCCGTAGATCGGATCCAACCTGAGGGCGAGGTCCGTCGTCAACATGATCGGGGCGTGCCGCTTCGACGGATCGTGTGCATCCGGCACCGTGGTCTGCGCGGATGCGTCCGTCGGAGTCCACTGCTTGGCACCGGCAGGACTCTCCGTCAGCTCCCACTCGTAGTTGAAGAGGTTGTCGAAGAATCCGTTGTCCCATGTCACCGGAGCCGCGGTCCACGCGCCCTCCAACCCACTGGTGTAGGCGTCGACTCCTTTGCCGGTACCAAAGGAGTTCCGCCAGCCAAACCCTTGCTCTTCGAGGCCCGCGCCCTCAGGCTCGCGGCCGATGTAAGGCTGTTCCGGATTTGCGCCATGGGTCTTCCCGAATGTGTGGCCGCCAGCGATGAGCGCGACTGTCTCTTCGTCGTTCATGGCCATGCGCCGGAACGTCTCTCGAATGTCGCGCGCCGATGCAAGCGGATCCGGGTTGCCGTTCGGCCCCTGCGGGTTCACGTAGATCAAGCCCATCTGAACCGCTCCAAGCGGATTCTCGAGCTCCCGGTCGCCGCTGTAACGCTCGTCGCCGAGCCAGACATCCTCGGGGCCCCAGTCGACGTCTTCAGGCTCCCAGATGTCCTCGCGACCGCCGCCAAAGCCGAAGGTCTTGAACCCCATCGACTCCAGAGCGCAGTTGCCAGCGAAGAGAATCAGGTCAGCCCAGGAGATCTTCTTGCCGTACTTCTGCTTGACGGGCCAGAGCAGTCGGCGTGCCTTGTCGAGGCTGGCATTGTCAGGCCAGCTGTTGAGGGGCGCGAAACGCTGGTCGCCTGAGCCACCACCGCCACGGCCATCCGAGATGCGGTAGGTGCCCGCACTGTGCCACGCCATGCGAATGAAGAAGGGCCCATAGTGGCCGTAATCCGCAGGCCACCACTCCTGCGAGGTAGTCATGACCTCGAAGACGTCGCTCTTGAGCGCATCGAGATCCAGCGTCTTGAACTCCTCGGCGTAGTTGAAGTCCTCGCCCATCGGGTCGGACCGAGGTGAAGGCTGGCCGAGACCCTTCAGGTTGAGCTGATTCGGCCACCAGTCCCTATTCGACCTGCCGCGAGTTGCCCTCGTCGGACCTGAGCTCGCCCCATGTGGAACTGGGCACACGCCTGCACTATCGCTGTCGGACACTTCGGTCTCCCCGCTTCTCGCTGTTGCATCTCTGATGTTCGATTGTTGTTACGCCCTGGTCACTTCTAAGCCGCCGGTGCACCGCCAGGAGCATGCTGGACCCCTGCGGCCAGGTCACCTCCACGCCCCCGCGTAAAGGTTGTCGATGTCATCCGCGAGGGGTTGCACAGGTCTCGGCCTGGCGTCTCGCTGTGGTGCGGGCGCACCTCAAGCGACCGAATAGGACCGCCCGACCAACCCTCGCCTCCGAGGGAACGGCCTAAGACTAGAGCAATCACAACTCTAGAATAAGCTCAGCACTGGAGTGAATCCAGTGGTTTCGAGAACTCGCTCAGGCCGTCTCGCCGCACCGTCCGCATGTGCTTATCGCCATCCATCGCGCACGGCCAAACGAGGTCCTCTGGGTCAATTACCGCCGTCGCGCGACGGTTGCTTTGTGATCTCGGTGTAGACGTTGCGAGTCACCTTTACATGGGGGAGCAGGCGCTTCGACCAGGCGCTTGGAGGAACCATCGCCAGGTACGCCTCCGAACTCAACACCTCGCTGGACTCGAGGTCGTAGAGCGCGAGATATCGAGGCTGGCCCACTGGCGAACTCTCGAGGAGCTCAAAACGGCGCGCGGCTATGAAGCCGGGGCAGGACAGCCGTTCGGGCAGGTGCTCTTCGTCGTACCAGGCGTTGAGCTCGTCCGCGTAGCCCTCCTCGGGCTCCATCATCACGAGCAAGAGCGCACGCTTCGGATGTGCGAGTGCCATGATGACCTCCACTCCGCTCGGCTTGGTCGCTCGGATGTTACTCCGGGCCGCGTCCCCCGCCAGATGGCCGCCGGCTCGGTAATGTTGGCCTTCGTGGCCCGGGTCGCCCGGGCGGAGTGGGGGAGGTAGATGCCGACCACCGATCGCGCCCGGGGCGAGCCGCGGCCCTTCACGCGCGCCGACTTCGACGAGCTGTTCGCCTCCCGGAAGAACTGGGGACGCTGGGGCGCAGATGACCAACGAGGGGCGATCAACCTGATCGACGACCATAAGCGCCTCGCCGCGGCCTCCCTCGTCCGTAGTGGGCGCCTCGTCTCAATGTGCCGACCGTTCCCAAAGGACGTGGCGGCGAACAATCCGAGACCCGCCCTTCACTACCTCCAGCGGGTCGGCCAGGACGCCCTGGACTTCTATGGCATCAGCTATCACGGGGTCGCCGCGACGCATCTCGATGCCCTTTGCCACATGTGGCACGAGAGTGGGATGTGGAACGGCCACGACCCTGACGAGGCGTTCGATACCGGCGGGTTCCGCTTCGGCGACGTTGAGCAGTGGGGTCAAGGGATCGTGACGCGGGGGGTCCTGTTCGATATCCCGCGCTTACGAGGCGTGGCCTGCGTCGAACAGGACGAACCCGTGCACGGCTACGAACTCGAACGGATCTGCATCGATCGCGGCATCGAGGTCCAGGCGGGCGACGCGATCGTCGTCTACTGCGGCCGAGACGCCTGGTCGGAGAAGTACGGACAGCCCTGGGGCAGCGGTCCGAACCTTGGCCGCCCTGGACCGCGCGACCCGCGACCTGGGCTGCACGCTTCCTGTCTCGAGTTCATTCGCGACACCGACTGCTCGATTCTCGTTTGGGACATGCTCGACTTCTTGCCCAACGGACTCGACCTCGTCCACTCTGTCCACGCGGCGATTTACATGTTCGGGCTCGCGCTCGTCGACAACGCGCAACTCCAGCCGCTTGCCGAGGCCTGCGCTGAGGAAGGCCGCGATGAGTTTCTCTTCACGATCGGGCCACTCCGGGTCCAGGGCGGAACGGGGTCACCAGTGAACCCGCTCGCTCTCTTCTGATCAGCACGCAGCCTGGTCACCGCGCGTAACTCCGGTGCGAGTTCGCGATCGGGTCTGACCGCTTCTAGTAGGCCCCGACTCGATCCTCTTGTCGCGCCCTCGATTTCGATGGCGAACTCGTTACCATCGGATGTCCAATGTCCTCACATCTCGGTTGCCTCGTCGCGCGCGTCGTTGCCCTCGGCTCCCTTGCCGCAGGCATCGGAGCCCTCTCGGCGAGTACCGCCGCTGCCGCTACCACCCCTGGCCCAGCGACTTGTACGACGCAGTCGCCAACACCCTCGGCTGGCGGTCCGGCCTACTACCTGTTCGAGTCGAACGGCGCTGTCGTCTCCTGTGGCGCTGCGCCCCTTTACGGATCAAAGGCCGGCGCCAAGCTCTCGTCGCCAGTGATCGGCGGAGCCGCCACCACCGCCGGGGCGGGCTACTGGCTCGCGACGGCCAAGGGCGCGGTGTACCCGTTCGGCAACGCCGCCTCGTTCGGCTCCCCTGTGCACATCCGGCTGAAGTCACCCATAGTTTCGTTCGTCCCAACTCCCGATGACGCCGGTTACTGGCTGGTCTCGGCCAAAGGGAACCTCTTCCACTACGGCGACGCCGGCTTTTACGGCTCGACCGTGCGCGAGCAAAAAGATGGCGCGGTCGTTGCCCTGCTCGCGACCCCAGACGGGAAGGGCTACTGGGTCGTGAGCTCAAAGGGCGTCGTCCACCGATTCGGCGACGCCCTGCCGGTCGGATCGCTAGCGAGGCGTCGCCCGGCCGTCCTCGTCGCGGCGGCAAATCCCGATGGTCGCGGTCTCGTACTCGTTACGAAAGATGGTGGGGTACACGTCCTCGGAACTGCGAGCTTTTACGGCTCGCTCATACACCACCGCCTCGCTCGGCCGCTCACCTCGATCGCTCCTAGTGCCGACGGCGACGGCTACCTCCTTGGAAACGCCGCGGGCAGCGTCTTTAACTACGGCGACGCCAACTTCGAGGGCTCACTCGCCACATCACCGCCGCGACGGCCAGCCGGAGTAGTCGCGATCGACCTCGTCACGCTCCCTGCCCCGGTGATCGTGCCGAGCACGCCGGCGCCGCCGAGCCCGGTTCCTCCGCCTCCGGAGGAGGTTCTTCCGCACGGCTCGTTCGGCTTTGACGTCTCCAACTTCCAGTGCGCCTCGCCCGGCTCTGCCGCAGCGTCGCCGTCGCTTCCGAGCACGTCCTCCTTCTCGGTCATCGAGGTCGCCGGTTGGCTCGACAACTCGGACAACTCCTGCCTGGCAGCGGAAGCCACGTGGGCGACTACCGCAGCCGCTGGATCCGGCGCCACGCCGTTTAGCCTGTACCTCTTCGTGAACGCTCCAGACCAGTCAGCGACAGCCACGGCACTCGATGCGAACGGTCCGGCTGGCCTGTGCGCAACACTTGTCGCGGGTGCGCAACCCGCATGCCTTGCGTACAACTACGGCTACGAGGGGGCGGCATCAGCACTCTCGTACGCCTCGAGCGTCGGCGTCTCGGCGCCCCTGTGGTGGCTCGACGTCGAGGGCGCCAACCTCTCCCCGACCGAGTGGTCGAACTTCTCCGTCGGCCAGTACTGGTCGTCCTCGACCGCGCTGAACGACGACACGATCCAGGGTGCGCTCGACGCGCTTCGTGCAAGTGAGTTGACCGTCGGCATCTACTCGACGAGCGTGCAGTTCCCAACGATTGCCGGAGCATTCGTTCCAACGGGTGCACAGATCCCGCTCTGGGTCGCGGGAGCACCGTGGACGAACCCTCCCTACACCGAAGGTGGGCTGGACGCCTCCTCGGTACTTAGTGACTGGTGCGCCGGAACATCGGGGTACTCGAGTACCTACCCGAGCGACATCTTCGCGGGCGGAGTGCCGTGGCTGTTGCAAGAAACGCCCGGTAGCGAGGCCTCTCCGTACGGTATCGATCCCGACTTTGCGTGCTGAGAGTGCCAAGAAAGCACCAGGAAACATGGGCTCTGGCGACAGCGTGCTCAAACGCCGCGAGGCGTGACATCGAATCCCCTGACGGTCTCAAATCCGTCGAGAGCCGAGATTCCTCACGCCACTACAACGTTGAGCATCACGCTCAAACCAAGTCCGACCCAACTGCCTTGCGAGAACGACACAGGGACTAGCCAGCCACGGTCTCAATTGGTAACTTCGAGCGTGTCCACGTATTGGCCCGCAGTGTCTTACGACTCATGGAACGAGACGTGTGACACGCTCCACGCGCACACTCAGGTCCTCGGAAAGCTGGCGGTGGCCCTCGCCCCTCCAGAGCCCCAACTCCAGCACGCTGCCCTCCGCCTGACTGCCCGAGGATGGGAGACCGCATCCCTACCAGCGCCCGATGGCTCCGGTGCCCTCGTCGTCACCCTTGACCTGCGGACCCATGAAGCGACAGTCGAGCACAGCGGTGGGCGCTCCGAGCGGGTCCCTCTCGCCCCAGACCGACCTGTCGGAGAAGTCACCCGCCAGGTCCTTGCCGCCTGCTCCGCGCTCGGCGGGCCCGTAACGATCGATCCGACGCCTCAGGAAGTCCCCTGGACCGTGCCCCTTGACGAGGACGGCGACCACACCCGCTACGAAACCGGCAGGGTTGAGTCCTACTTTGCCGCCGCTACTCAGGCCGCTCTGATTCTGGCCGCCTTCCGCGCCCCCTTCCGCGGCAGGTCGACGCCTGTCAACGCCTGGTGGGGATCCTTCGACCTGGCCACAAACCTCTTCTCAGGACAGCGAGCCGACCCGCCCTCGGCAGACTTCATTACGCGGAATGCTATGGACGCCGAGGAGGTGGCAGTGGGCTGGTGGCCGGGCGACGCCCGCTACGGGCGGGCGGCCTTCTACGCCTACGCCCATCCGAAGCAGGCCGGATTCGCTGGGGCGACTATGGATCCCGCGTCGACTCGCTGGGACGAGGTACTCGGGGAGTACATACTCGACTGGGACGACGTCCGCGCTTTACCGGACCCGCAGGCCGCAGCACTAGCTTTCGCCAGGTCGGTCTTCCGACATGCATGCCAGGTCTGCGACTGGGACCCCGATCTGGCCGCTACCGCCGAGGCACATCCGCCGCCCGTCTCGTACAAAGCGCCGTGACGCGGAAAGCTCCGACTCGGAACAGATGTCCTAAGTAGAGAGCGCCGTCGAGCAGACGATCACCGACGACCGGAACACCAATCGTCTAGCGACCGGATCAACCGCGCAGAGACGGGTCGGACGAAACGATCGCCGTCACCGTCTTGCGACCGAGTCCAGAGACTTCAGCGAGATGGCGGATCGATGCGCCGGCGCGATACCCGACTCGAATCATGTCGTCGCGAATTCGCGCTTCCTTGGCGGCCCTCTCCGCACTCAGTCCCACGACGACGAGCGCTGCACCAACCTCGCCCTCTTCGCCACCTCTGTATTTGTCCATGGCCGTGGTTGCCGCGAAAACGTCGGCTTCTGTGTATTTCATGTCTCCTCCCGAAGCGCAACAGCGAGCTTGTCTCGAATTGCCATCAAGAGCGGTACCCGTGGCGATACTTCGGCCCTGGCCTCGGCGTCATTGAGGTGCGCCAACGTCATCCCAAGAAGTTCAAGCACCTCGACTCGTTCAAGCTCGAATCTGATCATTGGTCCGATTGTAGCCGCTTTCGGTCCAATTCGGACCGGTCTGGCGGGAGCGCCTCGGACGTCGTAGCCGCCGCCGATCAGATAGATCGTGGAAGGGGCGCACCTAGCCAGTGGCTGAGTCAGCAGGGATTCGACGCTTCTACCGATCTGAGCGGGATGGCCCGCTAGCCCCGCTCGCACGATCCTGCCCTTCAGCTATGAGCCGGGACGGTAGCGACTGAGCCTCCGCGACCCGACGATCTTGTATCCCCAGAAGTGCCCCCCGATTGAGCCACACACTTGCATCCATGATGCGTTGCCTCAACCTCCGCGGCCCCCGGGGTGACCAACGGGAGTGTCACGATCGTGGTGCGCCACCGAGCGCCAGGCGGCCCATGACGTCGGCCGCCTGACGATCGGCGGCTTCGAGAAAGTGAGCATAGGTCCGGAGCGTGACGGCCGGATCCGCGTGGCCAAGCCGCCCTGCAATGGTCCGGACGTCGATTCCTGCGCCGGCGAGCGTGGTAGCAGCGAAGTGACGCAGGTGGTGGAAGTCGACACGATCCAGTCCGAGCTGGCGCCGCGTAGATCGGAACACCTCAGTGACGCGGTTCGGCCGCCACGGCGCCGAACCATCTGGCTCCTGGGACCAGATGAAGGCATCGGCTGCAAGGCCGGTCCCGAAGCGCTCCGCGCGCTCGACCATCCGCCCGTGGTGCTGTTGAAGCATCGCGACCGTCGATGGATCGAGCGCCAAGCGCCTCGAGCGATGCGTTTTGGGATCCTTCACAACCAGCTGGCCACCGGTCTCAGAAATCGAGTGAGAGACCACGAGAGTTGCTCGCTCGAGATCGACGTCGGACCACCTGAGAGCACAGAGCTCGCCTCTCCGGCAACCCGTAGTCGCGGCTGCAAAGACCATGCTCGCGAGCTCGTGGCCACTGCGCTCGAGTTCTCGTAGGAACCGGATGACCTCAGCGGTGGTCGGCGGGTCGACTTCCGAGCGTGGCACCGGTGGGGGCGTCGCTCGCTCCGCTGGCGATCGGTCGATCCATCCCCATTTCACGGCCTGGCGAAGCGCCGTCGACAGTGCAGCGTGACAGTGCCGCACACTCAGTGGCGAGAGCCCATCGGCGATGAGTGCACGATAGAAACGATCAAGATCCGCGGGCTGTAGCCGTCGCAGCTCCGTCGAACCGAACGCGGGACGAAGGCGTGCGCGAATCAGCGAGCGGTAGCCGTTGATCGTGCTGGGGCTGCGTCCGAGCGCCTCGAGGTGTTCGACCCAGCGGTCGAGAAGGTAGCCGACGGTGTGATCCGTGCCCTGGTGGCCACCATCGGCGATCTCGGTTACCAACCGGGCGAGGAAGATCTCGGCGTCTCGCTTTCCGCCTCGGACCGAGCGGCTGATCTGCGCGTAGCGACCCGTGAGCGGATTACGACCACTGCGGACGCGGACCTCCCACATCCCGGGAGCTCGCTCACGGATCGTCCCTCGCATCGACGGTCACCCTAGCCGTCCGGAGACTCTTTGAGGGATGAGTGAGGGATGACATCCGCTCACTCGTCCGAGTAGTTATCACAAAATGGCCATTCACCTGGCGGAGGGAGGGGGATTCGAACCCCCGGGGCTATTCACCCAACGGTTTTCAAGACCGTCGCATTCGTCCGCTCTGCCATCCCTCCAGAAAACACAACCGCTTTCAGCTCGGCGGGCACCTCTCGCACGAAGTGCCACTAGCCACTCGCTCGCACTGTCGAATCACGGCACCGGCAGCTCGCCATACACCGGATAGGACCCAAGGAACTTTACGTTGACTCCGGACAGATCCAGATCACCGAGGGCCGCGCCCACACCCTCGTCGGTGACATGGCCCTCGAACTCGATCACGAAGCAGTAGTCGCCAAGTCCCTGGCGAGTCGGGCGCGACTCGATTCTGGTCAGGTTGATCGAACGGCTCGCAAATGCACCGAGAATCTCATACAGGCTCCCTGGCCGATCGCGGCGCTGGAAGCACGCAATCGTGGTCCGATCGCGTCCGGTCGAATCGGGCACGCCGTCCCTCGTAACTAGTAGAAACCGCGTCTGGTTTCCTCGGTGGTCCTCGATTGCGTGCGCCAGCACCTCGAGGCCGTAGATCACAGCAGTGAGCGGCGGCGCCACGGCTGCGGCGTGGGTGCCGTCGAAGGCACCATCGCCGAGCAGGCGGGCACCTTCCGCCGTCGAATTGGTCGCCTCTATCGGCACCCCAGCAAAACGATCGGCCAGGAAGCCCCGGACCTGGGCCGTCGCGAACGGGAACGAGAGGATCCGCTCGATCGAGCCCAAGGTCACTCCGGGTCGAGCAAGAAGATCCATATGCACCTCGAGGACGACCTCGCGCTGAATGAGCAGCTCGACGTCGAAGACGAGCTGGTCAAGTGTCAGATTGACCGAGCCCTCGATGGAGTTCTCGAACGGCACGAACGCCGCATCAACTTCGCCTGCCGCCACGAGCGCTATCGCGTCAGGGATCGTCGTCGTCGCGACGTGGTCGAGATCGACTAGATCGGCCTGACTAAGCAGTGCCTCCTCGGAGAATGTGCCACGTGGGCCGAGATACGCAATTCGGCGGAGCGACCCGGGCGCCTGGTTCATGCTGGCAGGATAGTAAGCCTGATGGATGCCCAAGAGCTGAACGAGTTGGTTGAGGACCTCAAAAGCGGGAAGGTGACCTCCGATCAGGCCTACCAGCAGCTCGCGAGCTGGCCCTTCGCCGATCTCGGCTTTGCAAAGGTCGACCACCACCGCAGCTCTCGCCAAGGCATGCCGGAGGCGATCTACGCGCCAGGTAAGAGCCCCGCCCAGTGCGCTGCGATCGCGAGCGAGCTCCTCGCCAATGGCAGCGGCCCGGTGCTGTTGACGAGGGCGAACGAGCCACAGGCCGAAGCGGCGCTCAAGGCATGTCCGGGTGGCTCGCTCTACCCTGACGAGGAGACCAAGGCCGAGCATCGCGTCATCTGCTGGCGAGCGAGCGAGAAGCGCGACGAACGCGTGGTGATCGTGACGGCAGGGACCGCCGACCTACCAGTAGCTGGCGAGTGCGCGGCAACGCTTCATGCCTTCGGCTACGACCCGGCCGTGCTGGCCGACTGCGGTGTCGCAGGCGTGCATCGCCTGCTCGCCAACTACGACGAGCTCGCCTGCGCCGACGCAGTCATCGTCGTCGCTGGGATGGAAGGTGCGCTCGCGAGCGTCGTCGGTGGCCTCGTGGCGGCACCGGTAGTCGCGATCCCGACGAGCGTTGGATACGGCGCGGCGCTCGAAGGAGTGACCGCGCTCCTCGCTATGCATGCGAGTTGCGCTCCAGGGGTTACGGTCGTCGGAATCGACAACGGATACGGCGCCGCCTGCGCCGTCGCGAGGATTCTGCGATGAGTGACGTCCCCGAGAGGATCGCCTGGTTCCACTGCTTCGCGGGCATCGCCGGCGACATGGCGCTCGGCAGCCTGATCGATGCAGGAGCCGACACCGACGAGCTGCGGAACATGCTGGCCCGTCTGCCCGTAGACGGCTGGCGCCTCGACCTCGAAACCGTGATGCGAGGCGGCCTGTCGGCAACGCGAGCACTGGTCACTGTCGAAGAGAGCGGAATCTCGCGGACCTACCTCCACATCGTAAAGATCATCGAAGAGGCCAGGCTTCCAACTCGTGTGCGCGAACGCGCGCTTTCGGCATTCCGGGCGCTCGCCGAGGTCGAGGGCCAGATACACGCACGCCCCGCTACCCAGGTTCACTTCCACGAACTCGGTGGGCACGACACGATCATCGACATCGTCGGGACAGCGGCAGCGCTCGAGCTCTTGGAGGTCGACGTCGTGCGCGCCTCCCCAGTAGCTACCGGTCGCGGCATGGTACGGAGTCAGCACGGGCTGATCCCGAACCCGGCACCAGCGGTGATCGCGCTGCTCGAAGGAGCGCCTGTCTACGGCCGCGACATCGACGTGGAGCTCACCACACCAACGGGCGCGGCGATCCTCGCGACGATGGGATCGGGATTCGGACCGATCCCAGCCATGACCATCGAGGCCTACGGGTATGGTGCGGGCGGCAGGGACATCGACGGACTTCCGAACTGCACGCAGGTGGTCATCGGATCCTCGAGACGACCGACGAGCGACGGTGTCCCGTCGGGGCAGCCGCAGATGCTGCTCGAGGCGAACCTCGACGACATCACCGGTGAGCAGGTGGCCGACGTCCTCGCAGCGCTCTTCGAAGCAGGTGCTGCAGACGCCTGGATCACGCCCGTGCTCATGAAAAAGGGCAGACCTGGGCAGATCGTCTCCGCGCTCTGCGACGTGGCGCTTGGCTCGCAGCTCCGCCTCGTGCTCCTTAGCGAAGGCGGCTCTCTCGGGGTCCGCTCGACGATCGTCGATCGCTTCGCCAGCACGAGAACGCTCGAGTCGGTCGTTGTAGACGGACAACCGGTTCGAGTAAAGGTCAGCCCAGGGCGGGCCAAGGTCGAACACGACGATGCTGCCCGCGCCGCGAAGCTACTCGGGCTTCCAGTCCGCGAGGTGACGAGCAAGGCCGAAGCTGCCTGGCGTGACCATCTCGAACATCCTCACGATCACTAACGAAGCAAGACAGGTTCAGGCGCTTCGAACGAGCGTGATGAGCTGACTCGAGGTCGCCACCCCGGAAGCAGCGGCTTGCACCTGGAGCACGAAGGTGCCGACGACCTTTCCGAGGGGGACCGGTCCGATCGTGAGGTAGGACGAGCCGCGGGCTGCAATCTGGGCCACCGAGGTGCTCCGCTTGGCTAGCTCTTCTCCGCCGGTACTTCTCACCTCGACCGTGACCGTCACGCTCCGCACCGCCGCGTCGCCGGTATCGGCCACAACGACCTCGGCAGTGACTGCCTTCGTTGGTGGCAGAACTGACCGAGCTGACTGCGGCGGAATCTGGAGGGTCGTCGTAGTCGCCGCGATCGTGGTCGTGGTCGTGGTCGACGAGGTGCTCGTCGTGGTCCCGAACCCAGTCGCGAACGTCGTTGTCGTCGTGGTCGGCGTCGCGTGGAGTGGAAGCGTCGTAGACGTCGTAGTAGTCGTCGTGGTCGGATTTGGCACACCGTTGATCTGCACGGGACTTGGGAGAACAGAGATCGCCAGCAGCTTCAGCGCCGAGCGAAGAACGAGCGTCGGATTCGCTCGAAGCGTGTGGACGAGGCTCGAGCAGTCGCCGGATCCGAGCGTCCCTGCATACGTGCTCCATTTGCGGAACTGCTGATGCGAAACGCCACGAATGCGCTGGAAGACCCCGTCGAGGGTCCCAATCGCGCCATCCGCCGCCTGGATCGCCCGCTGCGAGGTGACGCAGCTCGAAGTAGCCGAGCTCGCAGCAGCCGACGGCGTCGTCGCGAGCGCGACACTCCGCTCGAGGTCCGTGACTGCGGCAACTCGGGAACTAAGCACGCGCTGCACGAGGGCGGCATCTCTTGTCGACGGCGCCTGGATGCCGAGATCCTCGAACGCCGCCTGGTTCGCGGCGGTGACGCTCGTC
>DATCDR010000232.1:0-2551 GCA_036510575.1 Acidimicrobiales bacterium
CCGCGCGGGCGCGCACCGCCGCCCGTAGCACCGCGGCTGTCTCGGCGCTCACCGTCCCAGGTGTCGCGCCCGCGACCGCGACGGTCGTCCTTGCCGACGAGCGCGGTCGTAACCGGCTGAAAGCTTCCAGGAGCGGGACGAAGTATCTCGATGCGCTCCGGCTCGCGCGACCTAGCTTTGGAGGGAAGCACCGCGACGATCGTGATGCCGTCCATCTCAAAATCTGCCTCGACTCGAAGCACCTCACCGACCCGACCGTGGTCCGCGACCATCGACCCTTCAATCACCCCGCGGGGCTGCAAGGCCCCGGCAGCGCGCCAGGTCCAACTGCCATCTTCACGGGAGGAGGTGAGCTCAATTTCCATACGACGAGTCATTGCGGAGGCGAGGCTAGTTCCTTAATCGGCCAAGAGCGAAGAAGAAGCGCCAAATCGCTACGATCCAAGTGCGATCTAAAGGTGCGAAAACGCGCTGCTGCGCCGTCAGGAGGGCTGTCAGCCGTGATGGGTGGCATGGGATACCGCCAGATGGCTGGCTTCCGACGGGACCGTTCGATCATGCAGCACCAGCTGCAAAAGGGACTGGTCAAGCGGATCTACGGCTTCTCGGCGCCGTACCGGAAGATCCTCGTCACCTTCATGGTGCTCGTCACGATCGACGCAGCTGCGGGCACCGCGAACCCGCTCATCTACCGGGTCATCTTGAACGACGGCATCGTCCGTCACCACGCCTCACTCATCATCTGGCTGGCCATCTTGCTTGCCGCGCTCGCGGTGCTCGACGCGATTCTTGGAATCGCCGAGCGGATGATCTCTGCTCGCGTTGGTGGTGGCCTCGTTCTCGACATGCGCTCACAGGTCTTCGGCCACGTCTCACGAATGCCCATCGCCTTCTTCACACGCGCTCAGACCGGAGCCCTGGTCTCTCGACTGAACGCCGACGTCAACGGAGCCCAGCAGGCCTTCACGGACATCTTGTCGAACGTCGTCAGCAACCTCGTGACCGTGACCCTCGTCCTCGCTGCGATGTTCTACCTCTCATGGCAGATCACGATCGTCGCCCTTTTGATCCTTCCGATCTTCATCTTTCCTGCCAAGCGAGTAGGCAAGCGTTTACAGGCGATCACCAGAGAGTCCTATGGGCTTAACGCTGAGATGACAACGATGATGACGGAGCGCTTCAACGTCGCTGGCGCGCTACTTGTCAAGATCTTCGGCCGGCTCGACAGTGAGCGCTCGAACTTCGACGAGCGCGCGGCCAGAGTCCGAGATATTGGAATCAATCAGGCGATGCTCTCTCGAATCTTCTTCGCCGCGATGATGCTCACCGCCGCGCTCGCGACCGCTCTCGTCTATGGATGGGGCGGCGTTCTGGCCGAGCGCGGCACACTCAGCGTCGGAACGGTGGTCGCGCTCGCGTCCTACCTGACGAGGCTCTACGGGCCACTCACCCAGCTCTCCAACGTCCAACTCGACGTGATGTCGACGCTCGTCTCGTTCGACCGTATCTTCGAGGTGCTCGACCTCGCGCCGATGATCGACGAACCCGAGAACCCGATCGCACTCCAGCGGGGATCGCTCGCGGTCGCCTTTGAGGACGTCAGCTTCTCCTACCCCTTAGCGACCGAGGTCTCGCTCGCCTCGCTCGAATCGGTGGCGGTGCCGATCACCGAGAACCAAGAGCGCGTAGAAGTCCTCCACGGCGTGAGCTTCGTCGCCAAGCCAGGAGAGATGATCGCGCTCGTCGGCCACTCCGGCGCGGGCAAGACCACCATCGGTCAGCTCGCCTCACGCCTCTATGACGTCTCGAGCGGAACGGTCGGGATCGGTGGGCACGACGTCCGAGACCTGTCGCTTGAGTCGCTCCATGCGGCGATCGGCATCGTGACCCAAGACGCCCACCTCTTCCACGACACGATCCGCAGCAATCTCCTCTACGCGAAGCCCGACGCAGCTGAGCACGAGTTGATCGACGCACTCCAAGGAGCACACATCTGGGATCTCGTCGGCTCCTTACAAGATGGCATGGACACGGTCGTGGGGGATCGGGGCTACCGGCTCTCCGGCGGCGAGAAGCAGCGGATAGCGATCGCACGTCTGCTGCTCAAGGCCCCAGACGTCGTAATCCTCGACGAGGCGACAGCACACCTTGACTCAGAGTCGGAGCTCGCGGTGCAACTCGCACTCGAAAAGGCGCTCGCGGGAAGAACCTCGATCGTCATTGCACACCGCCTCTCGACGGTGCGTGCCGCCGATCAAATCCTGGTGCTCGAAGCGGGCAGGATCGTCGAGCGCGGGCGTCACGAGGACCTTCTACGACACGGGGCTCTCTACGCCGAGCTGTATCGGACACAATTCGCCTCGTCATGAGCAATGCCGCGACAGCGACGAGACGACTGCCAGCTAGAGCTGCGCCGGAAGCGTTGCTGTGTCACAACCCCCTGGAACACTCTCCGCCGTGCCACGAACTCGAGCCGCCGACGCACCGGCCGTCGTCTATCGCAGCTGTCGCATCGCCATCCGCACGACCACGTCGCAGCGCAACCTGTTAT
>DATCDR010000233.1:0-10264 GCA_036510575.1 Acidimicrobiales bacterium
CCCCTGCTTCTAGCCCCGCGCGGCCCATCAAGGTTCCGCGGGCTCGCGATCAACAGCCACACCGCGACCAGTCGCCGGAGCGCGCCCAAGGGAACTGCACCTTCGATCAGGGTTCAGCCGTCGAGCGTGACGGCGAAGGCCGGGACGAAGGTCTCCCTCAAAGCAGCAGCCAGTGGTTCACCCCGGCCAGCGGTTCACTGGCAGGACTCCTCGAACCGCAAGAAGTGGACAGTGATCCGGGGCGCGACAGCGACGACGTACGGCTTCATCGCCTCGGCTGCGAAGAATGGGTACAGCTACAAGGCGATATTCGCGAACTCGGCGGGGTCGGCGGCCACCAAAGTGGTCAAGCTGAAAGTGTTGTTCGCGCCAAAGATCACCGACCAGCCGGTCGCCGCCGTCGCTCAGGCGGGCGCGACAACCATTTTTAGCGCAGCCGCGTCTGGTGAACCCAGGCCGAGTGTGCACTGGCAAGAGTCCGCCACCGGTGCCACCTGGAGCGAGATCGGCGGTGCGACGTCGAGCACCTATTCGTTCGCAGCGCTCGCAAGCGAGAACGGATATCAGTTCGAAGCGGTCTACAAGAACGCCGAGGGCAAAGCGACGACGCACCGCGTCTCCCTTACCGTGACGCCCGCTCCGGTTGCACCAGCAGTGACCGGGGAACCCGCTCCCGCAACCGTTACTGCCGGCTCGTCTGCGTCGTTCATAGCGTCGGCCTCGGGATCCCCGGCACCGACGATTCAGTGGGATATCTCGACGGACGGGGCGACGTGGTCGCCGATCGTCGGGGCGACCGCTGCGACATACTCTTTCGCAGCCTCTATTGGGGAGAGCAACTTCCGATTCGAGGCGATATTCACCAACGTGGCGGGCTCGGCCACCTCGAACCCTGCCACGCTCACGGTCAACCCATTGCTCGTCGCGCCAACGGTCGTGACACAGCCATTGCCCGACACCGTCGCCAACGGATCGACGGCGTCGTTCATGGCCGCGGCGTCGGGCGATCCTGCCCCGACGGTGCAGTGGCAACAGTCGACAGATGGCGTGAGCTGGACGTATATCGGGGGTCAAACCTCAACGTCGCTTGTCTTCACGGCTGCGTACGCCGACACCGGTGACCAGTACAGGGCCGTGTTCTCCAACACCCAGGGCTTTGTGATCTCGAGCGCTGTGACGCTCACCGTGACGCTTCCGAGCGGATTTCCCGTTGTCATGACCCAGCCGCGCAACGACGCGGTGAACGTAGGCGCGATGGCGTCGTTTACGGCCTCCGCGTCAGGATCGCCGACGCCGACCGTGCTGTGGTCGGTGTCGACGAACGGCGGCCAGAGCTGGGCGACGATCTCAGGGGCAACGTCGACCACCTACGTCGTTACGACGACAGCAAACGAAGAGGCAAATGAGTACGAAGCGACCTTCACCAACGCCGTCGGAGCCATTACCACCAATCCGGCGACGTTGAGCGTGGTCGTGAACCCGAGCGCGACGTCGAGCAACTGGTCGGGTTACGCGGACTCCGGTTCGACGTTCACGGGAATCTCCAGCACCTGGACCGTGCCAACCGCCACCTGCTCCGGCTCGAGCACGCAGTACTCATCGGAGTGGATCGGTATCGATGGCGACGGCTCAGCAACTGTCGAACAGGATGGGACCGACGCTGACTGCTTTGGTGGCCAGCCGACCTACTACGCGTGGTACGAGATGTTCGGCGACTCCGCCGTGAACGCCGGCTACGAAGTTGAACTGCCGTATGCGGTCTCGCCGGGCGACGTCATCTCGGCATCGGTCACAGTCACCAACAACAGCTGGACGCTCGCGCTGGCGGACTCGTCCACGGTGAGCAACGGCTGGGCGAACTCTTACATGTTCAACTTCACGGCCCAGCAATCCTCTGCGGAGTGGATCGTCGAACGACCTGAGATCAACAGCACGTTGTCGGATCTGGCGGAGTTCTCGCCGGTGACTTTCACGAACGCTCAGGTTTCGGGCGGAGCCGGTACCGGAGGCATCACCACGTACTCGGCGGCCGATATCGAGATGACTAACAACAGCGACCTCCTTGCGATCGCGAGTGGGTTGAACACTGCCGGGACGACGTTTAGCGACTTCTGGCAGGCGTCGACGTAGCGCTCATCGCTGACTCAGCAGCGACGATGAGCGCGTAGGTGATTTGCTGCCGTCAACGCCGAGAATGTGTCTCGCGCAAGCGGCGATCTCACGAATCGAGCTCGACTCAGCCGCCATTCTCGAAGACAGGCTCGGGATCCCGCTTGGTGCCAACACTTCTCGGTGACGCTCGCGCGACGGCGATCACCGGCGGCGAATAGCCTCTCTGGTTATGCCAGAGTTCAACTTCTCCGAGCTTCTACCGATCGATCATCACCATTCGGGAACAACGTGGCGGCTCTTGACCACCGAAGGCGTGAGCGTCGTCGACGCGGGTGGCAGGAGATTCCTCGAGGTCTCGCCCGAGGCGCTCACCAAGCTGTCGAGGGCTGCGTTCCGAGACATCGCGCATCTGCTGAGAAGTGACCATCTCGCGCAGCTTCGCTCGATCCTTGACGATCCTGAAGCTTCGGGCAACGACCGTTTCGTGGCGCTCGACTTGTTGAAGAATGCCTGTATCGCTGCTGGTGGCGTATTGCCGATGTGCCAAGACACCGGTACTGCAATCGTGTCGGCGAGAAAGGGCGAACGTGTACTCACCGGAGGCGGCGATGAGTCGGCGATCGCGCGGGGTGTCTTTGAGGCCTACACCGAGCTGAATCTCCGGTACTCGCAGATGGCTCCGCTAACAACGTGGCAGGAAGTCAATACCGGCTCGAATCTCCCAGCTCAGATTGAGATCTACTCGACCGAAGGCGACGAGTACGAGATGCTCTTCATGGCTAAGGGTGGCGGATCGGCCAACAAGAGCTATCTGTACCAAGAGACCGTCGCGCTGCTCAATCCTGCAAGGCTGATGACCTGGCTCGATGAGAAGCTGCGAACCATCGGCACCTCTGCGTGTCCTCCGTATCACCTCGCGATCGCGATCGGCGGAACGTCCGCGGAGTACGCGTTGCGCACTGCGAAGTACGCCTCAGCGAGATATCTCGACTCGCTGCCGCAAGTTGGTGATCTGACGGGTCACGCCATCCGCGACGTCGAACTCGAAGCAGAGGTGCTTGCTCTTACGCAGCGACTCGGGATCGGCGCGCAGTTCGGCGGCAAGTACTTCTGCCACGACGTCCGGGTGATTCGGCTGCCTCGTCACGGAGCATCGTGTCCAGTGGCAATCGCGGTCTCGTGCTCGGCCGACCGCCAGGTTCTTGCGAAGATCACGGCGGAGGGAGTGTTCCTCGAACAGCTCGAGGAGAACCCCGCCCGGTTCCTGCCCGACCCCGACGAGGCCGAACTCGCGTCCGAAGTTGTACCGATCGACCTGTCGCGTCCGATGGCTGAGATTCGTGCCGAGCTCAGCCAGTACCCGGTAAAGACCCGGCTCTCGCTCAGTGGACCGATGGTGGTCGCTCGCGATATCGCGCACGCCAAGATCGCCGAGCGACTTGATGCAGGCGAGTCGATGCCGGCTTATCTGCGTGACCACTGCGTGTACTACGCAGGGCCTGCGAAGACCCCGGCGGGCTATGCGTCAGGCTCGTTCGGTCCGACGACGGCTGGCCGGATGGACTCCTACGTCGAGCGCTTTCAAGAGGCAGGGGGATCGCTGGTGATGTTGGCCAAGGGCAATCGGTCCAAAGTCGTGACCGACTCTTGCGCCGAACGTGGTGGCTTCTACCTCGGATCGATTGGTGGAGCAGCAGCTCGACTCGCCCAAGACTGCATTCGAAGCGTCGAGGTCCTCGAGTATCCAGAACTTGGTATGGAGGCCGTTTGGCGCATCGAGGTCGAAAACTTTCCTGCCTTCATCATCGTCGATGACAAGGGGAACGACTTCTTTGAAGAAGTGAGCACGCCCGTCAGCCTGCGCCCTCACTGAGGTGTCGCGAGGAAGTCGCGGATCGCCCCGGCATAGCGGGCGACGACTACCTCAGACGCCACCCCACACGGCACGTGATACCGCGATGACCTGCGCCAACTTCGCGTCCTGCTCTTCGAGGGTCATCGGCGCATTCGCTGCAGAGGCGAAACCGCATTGCGTCGAAAGAGCGAGTTCATCGAGTGGCTTCAGCTCGGCGGCCTCTTTGATCCGTCCCTCCAGCTCCGCGCGTGATTCGAGTGCGCCGTCCTTCGTTGTCAACAGGCCGAGAACAGCGATCGTCCCAGGCTTGACGTGTCGAATCGGATCGAGATCGCCTGAGCGGTCGGAGTCGTACTCAAGAAGTGCCACGTCGAACTCGAGATTCGGGAACATGAGCTCGGCGATCGCCTCGTAGCTTCCCGCCGAATGAGGACGGCCCCCCGGCCCATTCCCGCGGCAGATGTGCAAGGCAGCGGTTACGTCGAGTCCTTCGCAGATCGAGCTGTCGAGTTTTGCGTCGAAGACGAGCTCGGCGTCGAGATCGTGTCCCTGTTCGGTGTGGAACACGCGATTGGCCGGATCACAAAGTGAGCCGTAGTTCGGAGCGTCGAGTTGGATGTAGTCACAGCCCTGGTCAGCGAGCCATCGAGCGACGCTTCGCATCCACGTCGCAACGTCGTTTAGGTACACCTCGCAGTTCTCGTAGGCGTCCGTAGAGGCCGTATCCGACCAGAAGCGACGGAAGTAGCTCGGAGCGGCCATCGTGTACTTGGTTCGCGAACGGGCGTGCGACTTAAGAAACGGGTACTCCTCGGCGAGGGCTGCATCGGCTCGTGGGGAGACACGGCGCACCACAGTCGGGAAGGCCGCCTCGGGGTCGGATTGAGCGGCCGCGTTGACATTGGTCGGATAGGAGCGCGGTCCCTTTCGGGGCTCGAGGCCGTCGAGATAGGTGCGGGCGTTGGACCAGCCTGGGCGGCGAAGCTCTCCATCGGTCACGATCTGGAAGCCGAGCGACTCTTGAAGTTTGATCGCCTCGAGCACTTCGGCGTCCTCGATCTCGGACAGGCCCGCTGCGTCGAGCGCACCCGATCGGTGACGAGCTCGAGCGTCAAGTAGGCGCTCGCTTTGCAGCAGACTCCCGAGTGATTCCGCGCGAATTGCACTTCGCGTTGATGCAGACATCTTCCGCCTCCGGCTCTCTCGCCTCTTCGACGAGACGGAAAACCCTACCGTCCCCGCTCGCGAAGCTCTCGCGGCGAAGCAACGCTGATCGGCTGGCTCACAATGACGCTGGGCCCAGCGCAGCCTCCCTTCTCGCGTACTCGTGCGTCGCGTGACACCTCACATGTGGTGCGAGAAATTACCTCCGTGTGAGGCTCTATTGCCGCCCAAAATGGCTAAAATAGACCGCTGGTTTTCTTCGTAAGAAAATCGAGAAGCTGCTGGACCAGAGTTGGAGCGAGTGAGTAGTGCACGCGATGACGCGCGTCGTTGTCGCTCGGGGGCGCACCTTCGGCCAAGCTTTCCTTCCGCGTGGCGCCCATTTACAAATGATGCGGCCGACCAGCGTATTTAGCTCGACCGTGCTGCGAAATCGTAGGCGGACGTCGGTGGTCGTGGTGCTATTTCTTTCACGCTCGCTAGCCCGATAGAGAGCTCGACCTCGTTGGGAGAACGTTGGGAAATCGTTGGGCTATTTGCCCTATTCCCGATTACTGCACATCTTTACGATGCTTCTTGTCCTGCAGAGATCGCAGGTCCTGGGCGATGCGTTGATCTACTGGCTGAATTTGGTCGCCAAGCCAGTAAGGAGCTAATGGCGAAACCGACGCCCGTCGGAAGCCATTAGTCCCAGGAGCATACGTTGAACCGAATCTCCACCATCGGAGGATCAGGCACTTCGGAGTACCGAAACAGCCGGCGGTCCTTTCGTCAAGCGAGCATTCAGAGCAACAACGTCATCTCCGAGGCAGACAGAGCCGTCTTGCCGCATTCACGCATGGGGCTCTTCCAGGCCACGTTGGTAGCGATTCTCAGCCTCGTTCTCGTAGGGGCAGTCGCCTTCGGATCGATGGTGGGTTCAGCCGAACTGCTTCACCTTCTCTCTCCGGCAAAGCAGTTCGATGCATTTCGTGCGCTGCACGAGCCAGCAGTGGTCGAAGTACTGCTTGGCCTCGCGATTCTTTGGCTCCTCCCCCCGCATCCGTGGGCGATGAGTGGGCACGCCGTCGCGAGTCGGCGACATCTTTCTCGATCGAAGGCGAAGGCGTGATGGCCATTCGCCTGAGTCCGGCGATGCGGTTTTGGCAGGCGGAGATGGGCCGACCTGCCGAACCGCACCGACGGGGGCTTCTACCTGGTCCCCGGTAGCAGGAGCAAAGAGATGTTGCGGCTCTGACAATCGGGGCATATCCGCCCCGCGCAGTCGCACCAACGGAGATCGGTTTCGCTCTCCGCAGCACCCGAGTCCCTCATTCGGTTCTCGGTTCCTTGGGCGAAGCATTGATCTACAGGTCGAGTTTGGTCGCCGGACCTGTGGGGAGCGAGTGGCGAATCCGCCGCCCATGTCAATCAGACATACCAACCCAAGGAGAACGAAGTGAATATCAAAAGGTTCATGAGCAAGAAGGTTGTAGCCATCGGCCTCGCCGCTGGCATCACACTCGGCCTCGGTGGAGCTGCGTTCGCGTACTTCACCGCTGGCGGGACCGGCCCTGCCAACGCGGCAGTCGGTACCTCTGGGACGTGGGGCATTGTCCAGGACGGCTCGGCTTCCGGGCTGATGTACCCAGGACAGGGCTCTTCGGTCGTTACCTACACGATCACGAACCTGGGCAACGGTAACCAGGCGCTCGTCTCTGGGGACTTGATCTCCGCCATAGTCGCCGCGCCCGGCACGTTCGACGTGGAGAACGGGGCGAACGCTAACGCAGACGTTGCCAATTGTTTGGCGTCGTGGTTCACCCCGGTCGTTGGAACTCCCACGATTGGAACCTCAAGCGCTTCTGCGTACGGAACGAGCATCGCTCCTAACGGCACAGCGTCAGTCAGCGTCACCGTGACGATGTCAGACGCTGCGACGAGCCAGGACGTATGCGCAGGTGTCAGCCCGGTGGTCTCACTCGCCGCATCGGCCTAAGGGCGACACGAACCGACGGGCAGAGCTTCGGCTCAGCTCGCCGGTCCGGTTTGACCGGGCACCGGGTCAGGGAGCCATCTCCTTGACCCGGTGCATCGGAGTTCGATCAAGCAACCGCAACAGGATTTCCCAGACCGTGGGGTAGTCCGGCTCGGACGAGCGGGGCGAAGAGTCGAGAGGCCATCGGGTCCCTCGATTCCTCGATCTGATCTCTGACTGCAAACGAGTGAGCGGGCAAGTGCTGCGACCAGCAGCCCTTCGATGCAGATGGAGTTGGCGCAGTGAAGAAGTTCAAGAACACGAGAGCCGTGGCTACACCGACTGGGTCGATCACTTCGAGTGGTGACTCGATTTACTTCTCGACTACGACGAAAACGGACGCCTTGTCGTGACTGAGATCACGCCTTCCATCCAGTCGACGCGCCGACCGTTGCGACGAGTTGCCGTGGTAGCTGCCATCTGTACCGTCGTGGTGCTACTGCTCGCCGCCGCCGCCGTCGCCTACTTCACCGCGTCAGGTACGGGCTCGGGGGCGGCGGTCGTCGGAACGATCACTCCTGGGACGATCTCCGCGCCGAGCTCGGCCAGCAGCTCGGTAACGATCACCTGGTCCGCCCAGGCCGGCGTCACGCCCGCCTCGCTCGACAACAACATCACTTACACGGTGCTACGCAAGCCGTCGTCTGGTGCGTTCGCACAGGTCACTTCCGGGTCGTGTGCCTCGACGCTTCCCGACGGCACGATGACTTGTGCCGACACCTCGGTCGGTTCCAACGGCAGTTACAGCTACGAAGTGGTCGCGTCTTTCGGCTCATTTACGGTTTCGTCGAACGTCGTCTCGGTCAACATCGCACTAGTGCCTCCGACCGATTCGGTCTCGCTCGTCTCCCCAGTAGGTGCGTACCTCAATACCGCCACCGACACGGTCTACATCAACACCAAAGTAGGTGGCTCCTTCGGCCTTGCCGACGCAGTCCGGGCCCCCGGTGTAGCGCCGGCATCCGCGTCGTTCCCAGGTGTCTCGGCTGCCGGCTGGAGTGGCCACACCACGAGCGAGACGGTGAGCACCGGAACCAGCAGCGCACCGTCGATCACGTACTCGTCGAGCACCCGGTACAGCTTCGATACGACCGCGGTCGCTTCAACCGGCATCGTGTCGAGTGCGGACATACTCGGCAACACCAGCGCTGGTGTCGACTTGACCTTCACTCCTTTCTCGGGCGGTCCGACCGGCGGCTCACTTACGGCAGATGGCATCGCAGGGACGAGCGGCGATGCTCTCATTCTCACGTCGGCAACGAGCTATCCGCTGGCATGGACGAACTTCACGGCCGACGCTTCGGGTATCGCCTCAAGTTCGCTTTCGGTCAAGTTCGCTCCCTGGTCGTCGAACACGTGTGGGACCTACGGCTCGGCGATCATGATCACGACAAGCTCGCCATCGACCGAGACCGAGACGTCGGGGGATGGTTGCTACCAGTACACGCTCGCTGAGACCGACAACGTCGGCCTCGTCTCGACACTCATGACGACTGTCGAGGTAGATACGACAGCGCCGGTGACCGCCGACAACTCATCGTCGATCGGTGGCGAATGGGAGAACAGCACCCAGACGGTGACGCTTTCTCCGACCGACGCAGGATCTGGCGTCGCGAAGACCTACTTCACGACCGATGGAACGACGCCATCCGAGATCGGTGGTGTGGTGCAGGGCACGACGCAGACGGGCACCTCGGTAGTGCTCTCCTTCGCCGGCTCCTACACGATCAAGTACTTCTCGGTTGACAAGACCGGCAACGTCGAGGCAGTCAAAACGGCTGCTTCGGTGATCCGTATCGACCTCGTTCCCCCGAGCGTTCCCGCTCCGATCGTGAATGGACACTCATGATGCGACGACTTGAATTTCTTCGACACCTGCGCCTTCTGCTCGCCGTTCCGCCCTCGTTCGCCGAGCAGTCGTCGTGGAGCGTGGGAGTCAGGCCCAGCGGGTTTCTGCTCCCGTCACTTGACCTAGCGGTGCGGGCCCGAAACACAAGTGGTCAGGATCTCGACGGTTGGCTCATGACGCCGCGAGTCGGCGGCCGCAGGCCAATGCGTCGATCGATTGACGCTCCCATTCTCAAGCCTCGCCCGATGGCGAGTCGATCAGCGACAGGCGACCCCCAATGAAGCGCTTCTCACGGATTGTTCTCTCGACGCTGCTGCTCGGGATGCTCGCAACTCCCTTGGTATTTGAAGGAGTTGCGGCCGCGATTACCGCTCCGACCGCCCCAACCCAAACACCCAACCCCGTCGCCCCTGGCGGGACGGCGTCGTACTCGCTCGCGTTCCCCAACGTCTCCAGTGGTTACTACGTCAGTTTGGATACCCCCCCCACGATGCCGAGCGGCGCCACCTTTTCGGACAATTCGGACAATGAGGACAACCGTGGGTGTGTGGCGGCCCAAGGTACGACCGCCACCTTTGACAACATCCAGGTCGTCGCTGGCACCGTCGGCGGAACCTTCACGGTGACCGCGACCCAATATTCGAGCGCAAACAATTGCGACCGCAACCGACAATCGAGAGGGTCGGCATCGGTGACGCTGACGTTGAACGTTGGGTTGCCATTCGCGGTTTCCGTACCGACCCAGTCACCGAGCCCCGACGTACCCGGTGGTCCGGCCACGTACTCGCCGATCACGATTACGGGCGGGACGAGTGGCGACTTCGTCGCAATCGCACTGAGCAGCCTCCCGACCGGCGCGACCCCCACTGTGCCGGTGAGTTGCCTCGCGGCAACCGGTGCGGCGGAGACGCCGGGCTTCACCGGTACGCAGGTGACGCCCGGTTCCGTCGGCGGAGCCTTTACGGTCACCGTGACCGAGTACACGAACAGCAACTGCACAGGGACTGCGGTGACGACCGCCACCGCGACACCCACGCTCACCGTCTCGCCATTCACTGTTTCCATCCCTACCCAGACGACCAGTCCGGTCGCGCCAGGGAGTTCGACGACGTACACACCGATCACGATCGCGAATGGGCTCAGTGGTGACTACGTGGCGCTCTCAGCGACCGGTGCGACCTTTACGGTGCCCACAAGCAACTGCGTTGCATTCTCTGCTGACGGCACGGCGAGCTTCACGAATGCGTCGGTTACAGCCCCCGCCGTC
>DATCDR010000234.1:0-8703 GCA_036510575.1 Acidimicrobiales bacterium
CCCCGAGGGGACCCGACCAAGGGCATTCCGGAACGCCGGTAGGTCGGACATGGGCCTTCGCCGTGAAATGAGCGGCTCGGCTCCCCTGTTGTGCCTCTGACGAGGCTGCAGGACTCGTGCCTGGTGGCACTACGGCCCGCACGCTTGCTCCCTCCAAAGAGGCTCTTGACACCCCGCTCGGCCCGTCGCCTCTCGGCGGCGGACTGGGGTCTGCTACCGGGCTCTCCGGCGATTACCCGGGTGGGACTTGCACCCACTGGTCTGGTCCAGCTTTCAGGACGCAACATTTCGGCAGCATACGGGCACGGTGTTTCATCGGGCCGACCCGTCGCGCCTACGTCGACGTTCGACGAATCGTCCTTCCGGCGAGCGAGGCCACGAGTTGTTCAAAGGGACGATCCCCCATCACCCAGAGCCACACCTCGTTCGTCGCTCCGGCGACGATCGAAGCGAATCGCTCCTCGTCCATTCGAACGGCGACGAGCGCTTCTTCCCACTCGTCCCAAAGCAGTGCGCCGACCTCGCTGACCGCCGCCTCGCGTCCTTCGACCGGGTCCTCACCGACGGCGACGCGCAGACGTGCCTTCACCTCGAGCGGCTCATCAGGGATCAAAAGCAGGGGTTGGGTCGGGGCGTCCGGCTCGACCTCAGCGGTCATCGACCGAGCCAGTTCGGAGCCCGATCGGTTCCCTCGTAATTCGAGAGGTGCTCAGCGAAGTCGATGAAGAGCGGCCCCGACGGATCAAGGCGCCGCTCGAGCGCCCCGACCGCAATCCTCTTATCGAGGTTGTCGAGCCTCACGAGCGCTTCAGGACGGTCGATCTCAGCTATCTCGAGCTGGTCCATCACCCGCGCCAAGGCAGCCTCGCCGACTTCGGTACGGACGAGAACCGAGGAAAAACCCTCTTCGGAGCCGACGCTGCCAACCGAGATGTCCGCGCCGCGACCGAGAAAGTCCGCACACTCGTCACAACCTTTTAGTGCCGCGCCATGGAAGTTCTTCACCGGCTCGTCGACCAACACCTCACCGTCGTGGGCAAAGACCTGGAAGCGACCGTGCACGACGTCAACCTTGCCGACCTTGGAGAGCAGAATCTTCCGCTCACCTGCCACCATCCGAAGCATCAGTTTTCGATAGTCGAAGCTCTTCGTGCACATCAGCGCGATGGCGAGTGTCACTGCTTCGACCCGCGAATTTCCGGTTCGAAAGGTTCGCGCCTGCATCGCCCGAAGACCTTGTATCTCACAGGGCGTTCCGACGATCGCGATCCGGGCCTCATCTGCGAGTCCGAAACGCTCGAGGTCGAGCGCACCGAGCGCGAGCGTCTGGTTGTAGTAGCTGCCTGCCCGTTCGAGCAGCTCCTCAGTCGTGGTGGCGACAAAGGGAACTCCGCGCCAGGGAGTCGCCGGATTCTCGCGGGCGATGAGCGCACCGTCGATGACACCTGCTTCGAGTGCGGCGATAAGGATCGCGGAGACGACGCCGCCGTCTTGGGCGGTCTCGACCTTCATCGGGCTCGAGTCACGGACGCGCGCAGCTACCTGGGTCACGACGACACCGAGACCGCTCCCCGTCTCACCGGTGAGCGTGCCCGCATCGCCTAGCACTGCATCGAGCGGCGACTCGTCCTCGGACTCTTTTGGCCACGTCGCCTCATAACGAAGGCCACCACGCGGGCAAAAGTCCCAGCAGAGCGAACAGCCGGTGCACATCTTTACGAGGTACGGCAGATCCTCGAAGCTCGTGGCGAGCGAATCGGAGGGGCATGCGGCGATGCATGCACCGCATTGGATGCAACGGTCCGCATCGATCACCGCCGCGGCGAGTTCGAAGAACCAGACCTTGCCCGGTGCTTCGCCCATGCCGTTCATGCTCGATCGCAGGCGAAACGGCGGCTGCCCGGTCTGACTCGCCGGAGAGAGGAGGGTCATCGGCGGTAACTGCCCGACATCGAAAGTGCGCTCGCGGCGACGTCCTCGGCGGTGTTGCGCCGCACCCAGGCGTGAAAACGCTCGTTGTCGCGTCGCTCCTCTAAGAAGGCATCGAGCACGTTCGAGATCGTCGGCACCACCTTGCTCGTCTCGAGCGCGCCGATCACCCATCTGGCGAAGGCACCGTCGACCCCGAGGCTGCCGCCGAGCGCCAAATCGACCGCCTCGACGATCTCCTCGCCGACGTGCGCGGTGTCGCCGCGAAGGCCGATGTCGGCGATCTGGGGCTGCGCACACGACGCGGAGCAGCCAGAGAAGTGGACCCTGATCACCTCGTCGTCGTGCGCGGCCTCGCCTGAGCGCTCGAGTGCGGCTGCGTAGGCCACGTCGAGCTCCTCGGCCCAGCGCACCGCGTTCTCCTTGGTCTCGACGATCGCGAATCGGCAGAACTCAGAGCCCGTGCAGGCGACGACGCCCCGAGAAAACGGTCCAGGGTTCGGCGAGTACCGCGTGATGAGTGGCTCCACGAGAAGATCGGATACGTCATCGCCCTTGACCCCGGTCATGACGAAGTTCTGATCGGTGGCGAGTCGAACACCACCATCGCCGTACTGCTCGGCGAGATCGGCGAGCTGAATCAGCTCCTGGCCCGAGATGCGACCCACCGGAACCGAGCAGCCGACGTAGAAGCTTCCTTCATCGTGCTCGGCGTGAACCCCGACGTGGTCGCCTCGGTAGCGCCGCGTGAGTGCAGTCCCAGCCGGCGTGAGCGCGAACGACGCGCGATCGGCCAACTCGGAGCGGAAGCCCTCCGGGCCTAGCTCCTGGACCAGGTAGCGCATCCGTGAGTAACCGCGGTTCTCTCGATTCCCGAGCTCGCCGAAGAGCTGCGCGATCGCCCGTGCGCACTCTACGGCCTGGTCTTTCTCGACGAAGACATCGAGATCCGTCGCCATTCGCGGCCCATCGGAGAGCCCACCACCTACGAGCAGGTTGAAGCCCAGCTCGCCATCGGCGCTTCGCGCGGGCCACAGGCCGATGTCGTTGATCTCAGCTTGTGCGCAGTCGTCGAGGCAACCGGTTACGGAGAGCTTGAACTTTCTCGGCAGGTTTGAGTACTCACGGTTTCCTGTGAAGAAGTCAGAGATCGCCTCGACGACGGGCGTGGCGTCGAATGCCTCGTCAGCATCGACGCCGGCAACGGGGCAGCCAAGCACGTTTCGCGCCGAGTCCCCACAGGCCTGCACGCTTGTGAGATCCACGTCCTCGAGCAGGCTCCAGATCTCTGGAACGTCTTCGATGGTCACCCAGTGCAGCTGGATGTCCTGGCGGGTCGTGATGTCGCAGTACCGGTCGCCCCACCTCGGATGGTCGCTCGGACCTCGCGCGAAGCGATCCACGATCTCACCGATCCTGCGGGTCTGCGCGGCGTTCATCCTGCCGCCTGGCACCTTCAAGCGAAGCATGAAGGCATCGCCCTCTTGACGCTGGGGGTAGAGACCTACCCACTTCAGTCGTTCGGCCTCTCCTGGCACCGAACGCAGCGACTCCCAGCCCTGGCGCGAGTAGCGGTCGATGATCGCTCCTGCGACGTCGAGGGGATTCTTTGCCAGCTTCCAGAGTTCGTTCTGATTCAGCTTTTGATCAAACTCATCTTCGCTTCGGAACGGACGGATGAACTTCATGACGTGGAGGTCTCGGCCGGGTTCTTAAGGAATTGAACGGCCATTAGATATGAAGGCCACACTCGGTCTTGTCCATCCCCGCCCAGCGCCCTGCCCGCGGGTTCTCCCCGGGAGCGACCGGACGGGTGGTCGGCGCGCACCCGATCGAGACGTAGCCCACGAAGTTCAGAGGGTGACGGGGCAGGTTGTGCGCTTCGACGTAGTCGTCTACGTCGTCATCGGTCCAGGTGACGAGCGGGTTGATCTTCACCAGACCGCGCGCCTCGTCATACGACACGACAGGTGCGTTCGCACGCTCTGGCGTGTCGATCCGCTTCAGTCCGGTGATCCACGCCGACTTCGTGGCGACGTAGTCGTTCATCGGGGCCACCTTGCGGAAGTCACAGCAGTGCTCTGAGCCGCAGGGATACTCCTCGATACCGACGCTCGGCTCGAGTACTCGCAGGTTCAACCCGTAGATCTGCTGGCAGTGGCGCATGTAAGCGAGCGTCTCTGGGAAGTGGAACTTGGTGTCTAAGAAGATGATCTCGAGATTTGGCGCGACCTTGGAGGTCATCTCCAACAACACCGCGTCCTGGAACGAAGAGGCCATCACGATGTCCTCACCGAAGTTCTCCACCGCCCACGAGATCACCGCGAGCGGATCGGCACCCTCGAACTGGCGCGCTGCCTCTTCGACGGTCGAGCTGTCCATCGCTGTGCTCATTTGGGCCTCCTTCGTCGTTCTTAGATAATACCTGACCTCGACAGTCAGCTTTCACGGGTGTCGCGCGCGTCGAATTGCCGCGGTGGCCGCGCTCCGACACGATTAGGCGATCTACCAGGTACCTCGCCTGTTCGGCACGGTGAACACCAGTGGGATCACGACAAAGAAGACGATCACCGCGAAGGCCATGAACGAGTGCCCGAGCTGGATTCCTGGGTGATGAGAACGCGCCACGATCGCGGTGGTGACAGAGATCGCCACGATTGCCCCGATCTGTCTAAACATCCCGCGCAGCCCGGCAATGGACGCGACCTCACCTGGCGCGAACGAGAGCGTGGCGTTGTTCGTCGCCGGGGCGGCGATCCCGTTGCCAAGTCCCATGATCGCCGCGGCGAAGGCCAACCAGACGTAGGGCGTCACATCGTGCGCGCCAAAACCGAGCATCAGCATGCCGAAGGCCGCTAGCGAGAACCCGACCACCATTGGGAGCCGGTAACCAGTTCTTCGAAGCAGGTAGGTCGAGGTCGCGGCGAGGCAGAGCGCCCCGACTCCCCGCGCCGTCAAGAGGGTTCCGGCCTGGATCGAGGCAAAGTGGTAGCGATCCTCGGCGTAGAGAGGGACGAGGGCTCCAAAGCCGAGGACACAGCCGCCATACATGAAACTGATGAAGTTCATCGTCGCAAAGGCCCTGGTCCGAAGGAGCGGGAGCGGGATGATGGGCGCCTCTATTCGAAGCGACCGTCGGATAAAGACGTAGCCGACACCGATCGCGACGAGGCCCGGCACCAAGACGACTGGCGACAACAAGGTGGTGTTGCCGTTCCCGAGCATCGTGATCGCGAACATCAACGGCAAGATCGTGGCAACCAGCATCGCGATGCCGAGTAGATCGGCGCGGACCACTTCTTTCGGCTTCGACTTCGGTATCACGACGATCGCCAGCACGAATACGACCGCGGCTATCGGCAGGTTGATCAAAAAGACGCCGCGCCACTCCCAGTAGTAGATGATCACGCCGCCGACGACCGGTCCGAGCAGCGATCCAATCGGAACGATGCTCGTAAAGAGCCCGATACCCCTGTCGCGGTCGCGCCCGAAGTGGTCGGCGACGATACCGGTCGCGGACGGCATGAACGCTCCCGCGCCAAGCGCCTGAATTCCGCGAAAGACGATCAGCATCTGGATGTTGTCCGCCAGGCCGCACATGAGGGAGGAGACCGCGAAGAGGGCGACGCACGTGACAAAGACCCGCTTTCGGCCGAACTGGTCCGAGATCCTGCCGGCCACCGGCATGGCGATGACCTGGCCCAACTGGTAGGTCGTAACGGTCCAACCGACCCAGTTGATCGGCGAGTGGAGGACCTTGTGCAACGTCGGAAGCGCGGTGGCGACGACGGTCTGATCAAGCGAGCCCATCATCATCGCGGTAGCCACGATCCCGAAGATGAACCATCGTTGCGGGTGCTGAACCGGCTCCTCGGCTCCCTCGAGGCTCGCCGAAGGGGCCGCCGACTTCGGGCCGGCAGGCAGCACGCCAAGTGACGGCGAGGTCTCCAAGTCCGCCATGATGCTCCCCTCCTTCTGGCTTCACCGACGTCCACTCTGGGCGGCGTCGAACCACACACCGATATCTTGTGAGCGATTCGACGCTACTCCTTGCGGGAACATCGGGCAGGTCCAAGTCGCCGTGCCGTCTCCTAGTTCGAACAGGCCTCGCCGCCTTGTCACTCTCAGACGGCGACGACGTGCAAAGCGCCGTAATCTCAAGCCGTGCCGCCTCGCCAGCAGGTCTATCCAATCTCGCTCCTGCTCGAAGACCGAGCATGCCTCGTGGTCGGTGGTGGAGAGGTTGCCCTCTCGAAGATCACCGGCCTGCTCGAGGCAGGCGCAAGGGTGAGCGTTATCGCACCCGAGGTTCTCTCCGAGATCACGGCGCTGCCAGTACGTGTCCTTCCACGCCCCTACCAAGAGGGCGACTGCGACGGCTTCATGCTCGTAGTCGCAGCAACCGGCGACCGCGCGCTCGAGGCGGCCATCTACGCCGAATGTCACGGCGTGACCACGCTCGTGAACGCCGCGGACAACCCAGCTGCTTGCACCTTCTACCTCCCGGCCCTCTTTCGAGCGGGCGACTTGAGCGTCGCCATCTCCACCGCAGGAGCATCACCGGCAATCGCCTCCTGGGTGCGCGACCGCGTCGGCGCGCTCTTGGGCGAGCACTTCTCCGACGTGGTCGACATCGTCGCTGCGACCAGGGAGCAGATTCGCGCGACAAGCCGAACGAGCGAAGGACTCCCCTGGTCCGATCTCATCGACCAGTTGACCTCGGCCCTCGCCGAAGGTACTCAACTGGCGACCGCGAGCCTGCTGGCGTCCAACTGGGCTGCGAGCGTCATCTCGGCAACCGATGAGAACCGAGCCGCCAATAGTGAGACCAACGTCGAGGCGACCTCGTAATTCGGCTCGGTACCTGCCGGCTCCAACTAGTGCCGCGCGGATCGGATTTTCGGGGCAGCAACTGATCGAGCGCGCGCACCGAGCTATCCCCCGGATTTCTGATGCCAACTCACGTGGTCATTACAGGTAGCTTTCATACGTGGCCGACGACGTGACCGACCGATCCCAGGTGCCACGTCACGTTGCCTGTGTGATGGACGGAAATGGGCGCTGGGCCGCCGCTCGAGGGCTGCCGAGAACCGCGGGACACATCGCCGGCGAAGAGGCGATGTTCGACGTCGTCGACGGCGCACTCGATATCGGGGTTGGATGGCTCTCGATGTACGCGTTCTCGACCGAGAACTGGAAGCGCCCACCCGACGAGGTGCGGTTCCTCTTGAACTTCAACGCCGGGATCCTCTCGCGCCACCGCGATCGTCTAAACGAGAAGGGCGTCCGCATCCGCTTTGCTGGTCGTCGGGACTGGCGGGTGCCGAAACGACTGCTGCGAGCGATGGACGAGGCGGTGGAGATCACATCGGGGAACCGAAAAATGACGCTCACGGTCTGCTTCAACTACGGCGGACGGGCAGAGATCATCGACGCGGTTCGAAAGATCGTCGCCGACGGAATCGACGCGCGCCACGTCGATGAACGAACGATCGCCTCTAGGCTCTACTTCCCCGACACGCCGGACCCAGATCTCGTGATTCGAACATCTGGCGAGTACAGGATCTCAAATTTCCTACTCTGGGAGCTCGCATACTCCGAGCTCGTATTCTCTGACGTGCTCTGGCCCGACTTCCGGCGTGAGGACCTCTACGAGGCGATCAACGAGTTCCAGGGACGCAATCGACGATACGGCGGAGTGACGAGGTGAGCAACGAGATGCCCGAGAAACGAACCGAGCGCAGTTGGCTCTACAACCACATCGGCAGGCTCTCTGGTCTGGCGCTCGGCCTGATCTTCATCTCGCTACTGGTCGTGCTTGCAGCGAATGGCTACGCGCCAGCGACGTCACTGCTCGTCGTTGCAGTCGCAGGCTTTTTGATGATCAGCCTCGGCTCGCTGATGCGCGGCGGGGCGCGTTGAGCACCTATCGCGACGAGGGCATCGTGCTTCGAACGATGCGACTCGGCGAGGCCGACCGGATCGTCACCATCTTGACCGCCGAGCACGGCAAGGTGCGCGCGGTCGTAAAAGGGGTCCGCCGCACCAAGAGCAGGGTGGGCGGGCGCGTCGAGCCACTCAGTCATGTCGCACTGCTTTGTTGGCGGGGGCGTGAGCTTGACGTCGTGAGCCAAGTCGAGAGCATCGACGCCTTCCGCCAGATCCGCTCCGACCTCGCCCGCCTCGCTCCGGCCACCACGATCCTCGAGATCGCCGACCAGGTAGCCGAGCAGCACGCACCGGCGGGCGAGCTCTACGCGATGGTGCTCGGGGCCCTTCGCGCCCTCGAGACCGAAGCGTCGCCGCTGCTGCTCGGGGCCTTTTGTTTCAAGCTGCTCGCCATCGAAGGAGTGAGCCCGATCGTCGACGCATGTGCCAGGTGTCAAAGCCCGGGGCCCCTCGTCGCGTTCGATCTCGGTGAAGGCGGCCTGCTTTGTGAGCGCTGCCGACGCGGCCAGGCGGTCTCTGAGGAGTTCGTGACGCTCGCGCGTGCCGTGCTCACCGGCGGCCTCGCGTGGGCACTACGACAACCGAGCTCGCCAGCTACGAGTGAGGTCGAACGGATCGGTCTCACCGCGGTCGAACGGCACCTCGATCGTCGGCTTCGCTCCAGCCGCCACTTGATCGAAGGCGAGCTGAGGGGCGCGTAAGAGCGACGGCTATCCTCGAACGATGGCCGAAAATACCGCCGAACACAAAGGACCGCCGACTGGCACCGACCTCTTCGAGGCGATCGTCAACCTCTCGAAGCGACGCGGCTTCGTCTTTCCATCA
>DATCDR010000235.1:0-34732 GCA_036510575.1 Acidimicrobiales bacterium
GAAGTGCTCTGTCGCGTCGTCGCGCCGCTGCTGCCATTCCTCGCAGAGGAGGTCTGGCGCCCGCTCACCGGGGAGCGAAGCGTGCACCTCGCCGACTGGCCGAGCCCCGAGGAGCTCCCAGCCGACATAGAGCTTGTCGCATCGATGGACCTCGTCCGCGAGATCTGCTCAGCGGCGCACTCGATCCGCAAGGCCAACGGGCTTCGTGCCCGACTGCCGCTTCGCACCCTGACCTTCGCCGGACCCGGCGCGGATCGCCTGAGCGGGCTGAGCGGGCTGAGCGAGTTGATCAAAGACGAGGTGAACGTCAAAGAGGTCCGATTCTCCGACGACGTCGCCGCGGTCTCCAACGAACGCCTCAGCCTCATACCAGCAAAGCTCGGACCGCGCCTTGGCAGCCGCACCCAAGAGGCCATCAACGCCGTTCGAGCAGGCGAGTGGCAACGTGGCGATGACGGGTCGATCGTCGCTGGAGGCATCGAGCTCGTAGACGGTGAGTACGAGCTCCTCGCCGTCGCCGCCGACGAGCGGGGCGCCCGCGTGCTTTCGAACGCCGCGGGCGTGGTGCTGCTCGACCGTGAAGCAGACGAGGAGCTCGAAGCAGAAGGAACCGCTCGCGACATCGTCAGGTCAGTTCAAGAGGCGCGCAAGAAGGCGGGCCTGAATATCAGCGACAGGATCAAGTTGACGCTCGCCCTCCCCGACGAGGTCGCCGAGACGGTGGAGGGTCACCTTGAATGGATCGCTGCCCAGACGCTGGCGCTCGAGATCGAACTGATCCCGCTCGAGGGTGCTACGCCCACCCACGAGCTCTCCGACGCGACACCGATCGGCATCTACCTCAAGGCTGTCTGAGCAACGGCACGTCGAGCGCGGCGCCGGCGCGCCGACTCAGTCGAGCTAGCTAGTTGTTGCGACTCGAGTCGCCAGAGTCATCACCACCGACGACCTGATTCTCGCCGGTTCTCGCCCAGCGGTCCCAGAGCTCCTCGTCCGGGTCGAGTGGGTCGGCGAGACGGTCGCGAAACGAACTGTCGCCAACCGCGCGCGCCGAGTCCTCGGCGACCGGCCGTGGCGGGTCAGGGAGCGCAAAGTGGAGATCGAGCTCCTCTTCGTCTTCAGGCTCGAGATCCTCATCCGACTCCGCCAGCAGACCCCCGAGCGGCGAGACCGCTGCAGAAGAGACCGGCGAGACGGCCGCGGCCGACGTCTCGCCTTCGCTTGCTACGCCATCGCTTGGAGCAGCGACCTTTCGCGCCTCAGGGCTCGTGTTCAGATCCTCGATCTTCATCAACAGTGCCTTCAAGGAGTTCGTGAGACGAGTCTGCTCCGTGCCGACCAGCCCAACCAGTGAGGCGACCTCGGTTTCGAGACGAGCACGATCAGCACTTAGTCGGTCGACCACGTTGTGCAGATCCACTTCAGCCTGGGACTTCATCCGCTCAGCAGTCGCTCGCGCGTCGCTCATCGCAGCAGCCGCAGCATTGCGAGCGTCCTCGAGGATCTTTGCCGCTTCCTCCTTGGCCTCTCGCACAGCCATGTCGGCGGTGCGCTGTGCCAACACGAGCGTCCGCTTGATGCTGTCGTCGTCATCGATCGACGAAGCGGGCGCCGCAGGCGGTGCCTGGTGCTCCGCGCGGTCGGCGCGCGCGACTGCAGCGGCGAGCTCGGCGGACAGTTCGTCGAAGCCCACGGCCACGCGCTCTAGGAAGTCATCGACCTCGTCGGTGTCATAACCTCGGAGCCGATCGCGAAACTCCACTTCGCGCAGGATTTTTGCTGAAATATCCATAAGCGAATGTTACCCCTTCACTCTAGGAACACGTGGATACTGCATCACTTTACGAACACCTGGCTACCTTGCCAACATTAAAAGATCCGCAGCAGGATCAATAGCACCACAAAGATGATCATCGGGGAGAGATCAAGGGCCCCCGCACCGAAGCGAACTGGAGGGACGATTCGTCGGACTCTGCTGAGCAGCGGATCGGTCACCTTGCCGAGCGCCTGCTCAACGCGTGCCGCTGACGTCCCCGGCGTAATCGGGAACCAGGTGAACATGATCCGGACGAAGAGCACCACTAGGTAGAGCTCGATGAGGTCGCCGATTAGCCGCAGTGCCATGCAGGCGCCTCTTCCTCGTCATTTGCCGAACGTCACAATGCGCCGCCACTTCTAGCGTAGTGAACTCCGCCATGAGATCGGCGAACAGGGCCTGCTCGAGCCGCCAACAGCTCGATACACGCCGCGCTACTGCTGGAACAGGCCCCGCTCTTGGAGGCGAGAGCGCTCCTCGGCGGTTACCTCGACATTCGACGGCGTCAACAAGAACACGTGGTCGGCGACGCGCTCCATCGCGCCGCCGAGCGCGTACGTGAGGCCTGAGCAGAAGTCGATCATGCGTCGACCGAGTTCGTTGTCGGAGAGCTGAAGGTTCACGATCACTGGATTGCCCTGCTTGATCAGGTCGCCGATCTCTTGTGCCTCGACGAAGTGCTCCGGCGCGACGATGTGCACCTTGGCTGCGACTTGGCGTGGACCAGTTAGTGGCCGGACCGAGCTCGGTCGCGAGTTGCTGTCGTCTTGGGACGGCGGCTGGCCCTGCTGGGTTGGCGCGTGCGAAGGCGACTGCAGCGGACGGATGGTTCCGCCAAAGGAGCGCTGCTCGGGCTCGTCTGCGTCGCGGCGCGGGTAGACCGTCCGCCCGACGAGGGGAGGTGCGGCGACAGGTGGCGCGTCTTCGCCGTAGTCCTCGTAGTCGTCGTATTCGTACTCGTCCTCATCAAGGTCCTTCAAACCGAGATACGCGAGTGCCTTATTCATAAACGATGGCATCGATTCTCCTCCGTAACAGTCATTCTTGCACTCACCCCTTGGATGCGCGGGGACCAAAGAGCGAGGTACCGACTCGAATCTCGGTCGCGCCCGCCGCTACGGCCATCTCGAGGTCCTCGCTCATACCCATCGAGCACTCGGTGAGCCCGAGATCACGGGCCAGCTGTCCGACCAGGTGAAAGCAGTTCTCAGCGGCCACCCCGCCACCTGGAGGCGCAACGGTCATCAAACCGTCGACCACGATCGGCACCTCGTGCAGTGCCTCGACGAGCGCCGGCGCTTCGGTTAGCGAGACGCCGTTTCGCCCGGCAAGCCCGGTCGCGTCCACTTCGACGAAGACCGATGCGCCCGGCGCCCGGCGGGCGATGTCACGTCCCTCTTCGATCCGCGCCACTCCCTCGTAGCAAGCGACGAACGGAGCGAGGCGGGCGAGCTTGTTGCGCTGGATGGTGCCGATGAAACGCCACCTGATCGCCGGTTCGTCAGCGAGCTCGATCGCCTTTGCACAGAGCTCATCGGCGTAGTTCTCGCCGAACTCGACGATGCCTGCCGCGAGTGCGGCCCGGATCGCGTCCGGCGGGAAGGTCTTTGCCACCGCGACGATCCTGACCCGATCGACATCACCGGCGGCGAGCGCGATGCGGGTTTGCAGCGTCGTGAGGCGCTCTCGGATCACCTCGGGCGACCACGTCGGCGCGCCGACGCCGCGACCCTCGCCCGGCGAGCTCACGATCCCTCCCGCCAGCAGACGAGCCCGTGGCGCGCGACGCCGCGCCGAGCCCTCCAGGAGTACCACTCCCCCGTACAGGCGGTGCAGCCGCCAAGCGAGGTGACCACCTCGACTCCTGCTCGTCGAAGGGCCTCGCGCACACCAGACGGAAGGTCGAACGCGGCCTTGCCGTCGGTGGTCGTTCCACGCACCTCGTCCCCGAACACAGCCGCCGCGGCATCGAGATCACCAGGTGAGAACTCGTAGCACTCGGGATGGATCATGGGTGAGGTGGCTGCGTGGATCTCACCTGCACCAAGGGCGCGCAGCGCCTCGACCGTCGCGCCGATGACGTTTTCCGTGAGTCCCTTCCAGCCGGCGTGCGCGATGCCGACCGGTCCCTCGCGAGAGGCGAATGCGATCAACGCGCAGTCCGCGCCGAACATCGCAATCGGCGTATCGGCCGCGGCGGTGACGATGCCATCGGCCTCGAGAGCCGTCGGCCCCAGCGGGCGCCCGATCTCGATGACGTTCGAGCCGTGAACCTGCCTGGAACTGCTCCAGGGCGCGCCGGCCAGGCGTTCTTGGAGGGCAATGGCACCGAGCGCGACCGGCCGGACGTCGCCATCGGTCACGTTCGACATCTGCCAGCGCGCGCCAAAGGCTCCTCGGGTCGCGGACACCTCGTCCGCGGACATCGAGCTACCGGAGAAACGAGGGGACGTCGAAGCCGTCGTCGTCGTCGATGTCGAGCTCGCTTTCGCCGAGCTTGAAGACGTCGACCTGCTCGGTCGGAGCGTCCCTCGAGGGGTGCGCCACGTTCGGGCGCGCGACGCGGCCGTCGGTACGCGTCTCGTAGGTGTCGAACCCTGCGGCGATCACCGTGACGCGGACCGAGTCGCCCAGGCTGTCGTCGATGACGCTGCCGAAGATGATGTTCGCGTCCGGGTGCGCCACACCGTGGATGATCTCTGCTGCTTCGTTGACCTCGAGGAGTCCAAGGCTCCGGCCGCCGGCGATGTTCAACAGCACGCCGCGCGCGCCTTCGATCGAGGCCTCGAGCAGTGGCGAGGTAATCGCGTGGCGAGCGGCGTTGGCGGCCCTGCCCTCGCCGGTCGCGGTCCCGATCCCCATGATCGCCGAGCCGGCGTTATTCATCACCATCTTCACGTCGGCGAAGTCGGTGTTGATCAGTCCTGGGATGTTGATCAGGTCCGTGATCCCCTGCACACCTTGGAGCAGCACCTCATCGGCGATCTTGAACGCGTCGACCATGGTGGTGTTCGGGTCGGTCAAGCTGAGCAGCCGGTCGTTCGGAATGATGATGAGGGTGTCGACCTTCTCTTTCAGGCGCTGGATCCCCTGCTCTGCCTGATTGCTACGACGCTTGCCTTCGAAGGCGAACGGGCGGGTCACGATCCCGATCGTCAAGATGCCAAGGCTTTTCGCGACGTCCGCGATCACCGGCGCAGCTCCGGTTCCGGTGCCACCTCCCTTGCCGGCGGTGATGAAGACCATGTCGGCACCCTTTAGTACCTCTTGGATCTCTTCGAGGTGCTCCTCGGCGGACTCACGACCTACTTCCGGGTCGCTCCCGGCGCCTAAGCCACGCGTGCGCTGCCGGCCGATGTCGAGCTTGATGTCTGCTTCGCTCATGAGCAACGCCTGCGCATCGGTGTTCACGGCGATGAACTCGACGCCCGTCAGCCCCGCATCGATCATCCGATTTACTGCGTTGACCCCGGCTCCGCCGACTCCGACGACTTTGATAACGGCGATGAAGCTCTGCGCTGTGCCGTTCATTGTTGTGCCCCTTGCCTTCCTGGCGACCATCGGCGATGCGTCTGGTCGTTATGAACTTCGAGCCTAGGTCCACTTCAGCACCGCTCGTGAAGCGGGAAATACCGTGGTCATCAGTGGTGCACGGGCTCAAGGGCCCCACGTCGACTTCGGCATTGCGGTAACGGGAGGTTAGGGCCGGAGTATCTAGCGGTCAAGGCCGACACCCCTTGGCAGGCAGGCGTTTTCCTCGTATTCACGAGGACGTAACAACTGGCGCGTCGGGCACTCGGAGATCGATCGAACTGTGCGCGCCGAGCACGACCGAGGGGGTTGCGAGCATCGTCGCGAGTGCGGTCATCTTCGCGACGAGATCCGTTGCTTGACCAAGCTCGGCCTTGGCGCCCGACCGGAGCTGCACGACGACGCCGGTCGAGGTGCCCTCGACGGTCGCTATCGCGCGGAGTATCGACTCCGGCACCGCCGAGGCGACGAGCGCTAGTAGGGCATCGGCTCTTGGCAACGAGTGCCCCGGTGTGAGCGAGGTGAGCCCCGGGATGACGAGTGGCACGAGACCAGTCGGCGGCGCAGACGAGATCTCGAGTAGCCGGCCGGTCTCGTCGACGACGCCGAACAGGTGCGCGCTGACGCTAAAGGTCGCAACCGGGTTCCGCTCGGTGACTGTGATCAGGACCGAGTCAGGCCACTCCCGGTGGATCACCGCGGTATCGATGAACGGCAGGCGCTCGATCGAGGATTGCTCGCGGGCGACGTCGATGTTCAACAGCGCAGGATGCGCGAGCATCCCGCTCGCGTCGAGGATCTGCTGATCGGTCGTTGCCTGGTTGCCGACGATGGTCACGTGGCGCGCTGCGAACAACGAGGAGTGGAGCGCCACGTAGGCGATCACGACGACGCTGAGCAGCGAGAGCGCGCCGAGCAGCATCATCAGCCGCCGCCGCCCAGCCTCTCGCCCGACATCGGCTCGCCGACTGGCCAGCCTCGGGTGCATCCGAAACCTCCGGGGCGAGCCCTCGGTCGCAGTCGGTTCGGCTCGCGAACTCGTGCGCCGTTTCGCCGCGGGCGTGGGCGAATCCTCCATCAATCAAAGCCGATCCGACGGACTTCTGGAACCAGTCGTACGCCCGCTCGCTCCTCGACGATGCGGATAACCGCTTCGATCAGCGCCGCGACATCGTCACTCGATGCACCGACGTCGAGCTGGATGAAGTTCGCGTGCTTCTCCGAGATCGACGCGCCGCCGATCCGGAAGCCCTTCAGCCCGAGCTCGTCGATGATCCTGCCCGCTGAGTCGCCGACGGGGTTCTGGAACACCGACCCAGCATTCCTGCCGCCAGGTTGGTTGAGCCGCCGCCAACGCACGATCTCCTCGATCGAGCGGGCAGCTAGTTCGGCGTCGCCGTGTGGCGCGGCGAAGGTCGCTTGCACGACGACATCGGTTGAGCGAAGCGCTGAGTGCCGATAGGAGAACTCCAGCTCGTCAGGGCGAAGCGTGACGATGCCGCCCGCGACGAGGTCGGCCACCCGACACTCAAGGAGCGCCGAGGCAGTGTCGGAGCCGTGGCCACCCGCGTTCATCGCGACCGCACCTCCGACGCTTCCTGGGATGCCGACCGCCCAGGCAAGTGTTGGTCTCGCCGCGGTGGCGGCGCGGCGCGCAAGCACGGGAAGCGCGGTCGCCCCACCTGCGGTGATGGTCTCGTCCTCGACCCGAATCCAGTCGTAGGCTGGTCCAAGGGCGACGACGACGCCGCTAAATCCTCGCTCTGCGATCAAGAGATTCGACCCGTTGCCGACGACGAGCACCTCGACGCCGCTTTCGCGCACCGCGTCGGAGACCACCGCGAGCGAATCCTCGTCGTTCACGACGACCAAGAGCGCGGCCGACCCGCCGCTGCGATAGGTCGTGCGGGCGCCGAGCGGCTCGTTTCGGCTCGCCAGCTCGCCGAGGATCCGCGCAGCTACGTGCAGGCCCTCGTCGAGATCTGCACCACTCACGAAGCTGTCTCGGTCATGAGCTGCAACAGCTCGTCGGGAAGCGTGGTCAGATCTCCAGCCGACATCGTGAGGCAGCAGTCGCCCACTTGCAGGTTGGCGCTCAGCCACCTCGCGAGCTGACCGCGCTGCGCTAGATAGTGCACCTCGATATCTGGCCTGCTGGTTGCGATCGCGTCAGCAATGAGGCGACCCGACACGCCTGGCAACACCGGCTCGCCGGCCCCGTAGATCCCCGTCACGACAACGACGTCGGCGTCGGCGAAGGCATCCCCGAAGGAGTCCGCGAGCGATGCGACCCGCGAGTACCGGTGCGGCTGGAACACCGCGACGGTCCGATCGAATCCGCCCAGGCGAGCCGCCGCCAAGGTAACCGAGACCTCTGCGGGGAGGTGGGCGTAGTCGTCGACGAAGGTCACGCCTCGGGCCTCGCCACGGAAGGCAAATCGCCGCGTGACGCCGGTGAATCGGGCGAGCGCACGCTTGGCCGCGTCCATCGGCACGCCGAGTGCGGTTGCCGCGCAAAGCGCACCGGCGGCGTTCAGCGCATTGTGGACGCCAGGGACTGGGAGCTCGAAGGTGCCGAGATAGGCGCCTGAACGCCGCAGCACGAAGGAGATGTCGGCACGCCCGCCGCCGAAGGAGTCGATGCAGAACTCCGCATCGGGCGAGAAGCCGTAGGTGAGTGCCGACTCCGGAGCTAGCGAGCGCGCTCGTGGGTGGTCGGCGCAGACGACCGCCGCTTTCGCACTGCTTAAGAACTGCGAAAACGCGAGCCCGAGTGCATCGACGGAGCCGTAGTGGTCGAGATGGTCAGGGTCGACGTTCGTCACCAAAGCCAGCTCCGCGCCGAGGCGAAGGAACGTGCCGTCGCTCTCGTCGGCCTCGACGACGAGCCACTCGCCACGACCCCAGGCCGCACTCGTCCCGATCTCGTTGACGTCGCCACCGATGAGAAAGGAAGGGTCGAGATTTGCCTCGAGGAGGATGAGCGCCAGCATCGACGTCGTGGTCGTCTTGCCGTGCGTACCCGAGATCGCGGCGCAGCGCCGAAGCGCCGTGATCGAGGCCAGCAGGTCCGCTCGCGAGAGCACCGGGATGCCTCGTCGTCGCGCGGCTTGCACCTCCACGTTGTTCTCCGC
Organism: Acidimicrobiales bacterium; assembly: GCA_036510575.1. Classification (GTDB taxonomy): domain Bacteria; phylum Actinomycetota; class Acidimicrobiia; order Acidimicrobiales; family Bog-793; genus DATCDR01. Next base: position 8,482 of record DATCDR010000235.1, read on the forward strand.
GATGGCCGTCGACTTCGCGAGCACCGTCGCATTGGCGAGGTTCTCACTCGCGTGGCCGATTTCCACCCGTACGCCGAGTGCGCGGAGGCGGTCGAGGACTCCCCCGTCTTTCAGGTCACTTCCTGAGACCTCGTGGCCCATCTCGACGAGCACCGTCGCGATCGCGCTCATTCCCGCGCCGCCGAGTCCGACGAGGTGAACCGAGATCGGCGTCGACAGATCGAGCACGATCTCAGACTCTTGTGGGTGGTCCGCGGTCATCGGTTCACCTCTCTAACCGAGCGCTGCTCGCTCATCGCCGATGCCTCGCTGAAAGCATGACTCACGCCTCACCCCCCTCGTCGATCGCAGGTGGAAACACGGCGCGAGGCCTGGCCACCGAGAGCACCAACTGGGCGATCTCGGCTGCGGCGTCAGGACGTGCCGCAAGCTTGGCCGCGCGCGCCATCGCGTCGAGGCGCGGAGCATCGTCTAACAGGTCGGACACGAGGCGCACCAGCCGCTCGCCATGTGCATCACCGTCTCGGAGCAGCACCGCCGCGCCGAGGGCCTCGAGCGATCGGGCGTTGACACTTTGATGGTCTCCCGGCGCTCCAGGCAGTGGAACGAGAACGGACGGCACGCCGATCACCGCAAGTTCGGCAACGGTCATCGCACCCGCACGGGCGAGGACAAGGTCGGAAATAGCAAAGAGCGCCGGCAGCGATGCCTCGTACGCGACGAGGCGGTACTCGAGCCCACCGCCGAGCGGGGAGGCCGCGACCCTGGCGCGTAGCTCCGGCTCATTCCTCGCACCGCTGACGTGGTACAGCAGCAGATCGCTCCGCGAACTGAGCGCGGCGCGAAGCTCGAGCGCCGCGTCGTTCAAGCGACGAGCACCGAGCGATCCGCCGACGACGGCGACGACACGGCGCGTCGCGTCAATGCCGAGGGCCGCCCTCGCCGCCGCTCGTCCGGCATCGCTCCGATCGGCCGCGAGGACCTCTGCTCGAACGGGCGGCCCGGTCACCACCTGGCGAGGCAGCCCGCTTTCTTTGCTCGCGACCGCACTCAGCGCCGCGAATCGGCCGATCAGGCGATTCGCACTGCCTGCTGTTGAGTCGACGTTCACGACGACGACCGGCACTCCGGCGAGCACCGCCGTGAGCGAACAGGCGACGCCTGCATAGCCACCTACCATCACGACGACAGCGGGCCGCGTCCGCAGAATGATCACGAGTGCCTCGACGAACGCGACCACGAGTCCGATCGCCGCACCGATGTTGGCCAAGGAGACCTTTCGCACAAAACCTCTCCCTGGAAGGAGGCGGATCACGAAGCCGGCGTCGGGGACAAGGCGCGCCTCCATGCCCCTTCGCGCGCCGACAAAGAGCACGGACTCCGCCGCCACGCCGAGCCTGACGAGCGCCCGTCCGACCGCAAGAGCAGGCTCGACGTGGCCGCCTGTGCCGCCGCCGGTGATCACCACCTGAACGCGGCGGGAGAGCTTGCTCATCGGGGCTGGTCTACCGAGCGACGACGCGCGTGGTGCTCTTCGGCGCCCGGGGCCTCGAAGCCGATCGGCTAGTTGCGGCTCGCCGGCGAACTGGGGCAACGGCTCGGCCCGGTCGCTGTCCAGTGCTCGGGTGCACCCGCCGCGCTGCGGTCGGGGCGGCGGCCGCCTTCCGTGGCGCCGCTGCGCTCCTACTGGCCCGGGGCATCGGTACCTCGACACGCCGCGCGAGCGACTCCCGCGTCGGGTTTGACGCGATGTTGTAGAGCAGTCCGACCGCGACCAGTGCGACTACGAGCGACGACCCACCAGAGGAGATGAACGGCAGCGGGACCCCCGTCTCAGGGAGCGCACCTTCCACACCGCCGATGTTGATGAAGGCCTGCGAGACGATCCAGGCGGTTATGCCGATGGCGAGCAGCGAGGAGAACCGATCCGGTGTTCGCCGGGCGATTCGAAGCCCGAAGTACGCGAACGCGGCGAAGGCCACTATGACCGCGATCCCGCCGAGCAGTCCGAGCTCGTTGCCGACGATCGCGAAGATGAAGTCCGTCCAGGCATTCGGCAAGAGGTTCCATTTCGCGACCGACCCGCCGATGCCCGATCCGGTGAGATGCCCCGAGCCGAGCGCGATCAGCGACTGTGCGAGCTGGTACCCAGAGCCGGTCGCGTTCGCCATCGGGTGCATGAACGCGAGAAACCGCTCGCGCCGATAGCTCTCGTCGGTGGCGAGCACGATGCCGACGAGCGAAAGGGTCCCGATAACCCCGATTAGGGTGCGACGGCGCACGCCTGCTGCAAACAGCACCGAGGCGGCGATACAGGTCAACACGATGGCCGTACCGAGGTCTGGCTGTTTGATGATCAGCACCGCCAGGATCCCGAGCGCGAGGAGCGCTGGAATGAAGATCGCCTTGAACTCGTCGCGTGCGTTTTGGCGCCGGGTGGCGAGGTCACAAAGGAAGAGCACGAGCGCCAACTTGGCGAACTCCGACGGCTGGATCTGGAGCGGCCCGAGATCGATCCAGCGGCTCGACCCTCCGACCGTGCTCCCAAAGACTGGAAAGAACACCAGCCCGAGGAGCACGATGACGCAAAGAAGCAGTGGGATCGAGAGCTGCCGCATTCGCTGGAGCGGGATGCGGATCGCGACGAAGCAACACAGCGCGCCGAGGGCCGTCCATATCAGCTGCTTTTCAAAAAGCGACCACGGCGTGCCGGCGGAGTTGATCGACGCCACGGTGGATGAAGAGAGCACCATGACCAAGCCGAAGGCGTTCAGCAATACCGCGAGCGACAACACGCCGAGCCCATCGAGGTAGAGCAGCTCCTTGGAGGTCAGTTTGGCGTGCGCTGCCTTAGCGGTTCGGCCGTGGTCGCCAGGCTCGGTTACGAGACGAAGCGTTGGACGCTTGTTGGCCTTTCGACCCGTCGCTGCTCGCTTTTTCTCGCCGGTTCCTGACGATGGCGTCATGACCCTGTCTCTCGATTCGCGATTCGAGCACGCACAACCCGGGCGAAGTCGTCGCCGCGCTCCTCATAGGAGCGATACCAGTCAAAGGAGGCACACCCAGGCGACAACAACACCGCGTCTCCCGCTCTCGCCAACGCCGCGCCCTCAGCTACCGCTTCTTCCATCGAGGGAGCGGTCGTGACCGCGTAGTCGCGAAAGGCAGCAACGACCTCGTCAGCTGCCTCGCCGATCGCGACCACACCTGCAATGCGCGTGCTCAGTCGAGTCCGGGCCTGGAGCTCGATGGCACCGAGGTCGAGGCCCTTGTTGCGTCCACCGGCGATGAGGACGACCGAGGAGAATCCAGCAAGGGCAGCGACCACAGCGGACGGCGTCGTCGCCTTTGAGTCGTCGTAGTACGAGACGCCCTGGTCGCTTGCGACGAACTCGACCCGGTGCGGCATCGGCATCGGACGACGGAGCGCGTCTGCACAGGCCACGACCGTCGCGCCCGCCTGGTGTGCGGTAGCTAGCGCGGCGAGGGCGTTCATCTCGTCGTGTGGGAATCGCCTCGGAAGGTCCTCGACCCTCCCGAAGTCCTCTCCGGTCGGACCAAGGAACCGCTCCCGTTCGATGCGGTAGTCAGCGAGCTCGCGTCCAAAGGTCACCACGCGACCCCTCGCACGCTTGGCTTCGCGGAGCACGATCGGGTCGTCGGCGTTGGCGATCGCGACGTCGTCGGCCTGCTGATTGGCCCAGATCTTGGCTTTGGAGGCGACGTAGTCGTCGAGGTCCCGATGCCAATCGAGGTGGTCCTCGGCGAGATTGAGCCAGGTGGCGACGAACGGGCGAAAGCGCGCGGTGTAGGCCAGCTGGAACGAAGAGACCTCACAGACCGCCATCGCGACGTTGGCGTCATCTGCGACGGTGATGAACGCGTCGCCGATGTTGCCAACCGCACTCGCGGCTATGCCTGACTCGACGAGCATCGTCGTCGCGAGCGCGGTGACCGTGGTCTTCCCGTTCGTTCCAGTGATGGCCACGACCGGCATCGAGGACAGACGCCAGGCGAGCTCGATCTCAGATATCACCCGGCCGCGCGCGAGAGCGAACGCCGGATGCGTAGGTGGCACCCCTGGGCTCACGACGACGAGTGCAACGCCACGAAATAGGTCACCAAGCTGAACCGCAGAGGGCGAGACGACGAGCTCCACTCCGAGCTCGTCCGCGAACGTGCGGGCGTCTGATCCCGGACGATCCTCGATGACGACGACGTCGACGCCACGGCGGGCGAGCAGGGACGCGGCCGCGCGCCCGGTGCGGGCGAATCCGACGACTGCGACGCGCCCGGAGATCTGGGCTCCGCGGTCGCCACCGCCGAGGGCGCTGTCGTCGAGCGCGGTCCGCATCATCCCGCCGGATGCACGGACAAGAAGTCCGCGTAGAAGATGCCGAGCCCGAGAGCAGTGCACAACGCCGCGAGCAGCCAAAATCGGACGATAACCGTCGTCTCGGGCCAGCCCAGCAGCTCGAAGTGGTGATGCACCGGCGCCATGCGGAAGATGCGCCGATGAAAGAGGCGAAAGCTAAAGACCTGCGCGACCACCGACAGCGTCTCGATGACGAAGAGCCCTCCGATGATCGGCAGCAACAACACCACATTCAGCGAGAGCGCGACGCACGCGATTCCGGTGCCGAGCGCGAGCGAACCGGTGTCACCCATGAAGATCCGCGCCGGCGCCGCATTCCACCAGAGGAACCCGACGCAGGCGCCGGCGATCGAGATCGCGACAAGCGCGATGTCGAGCGCGAGCGTCTTTGGGTGCCCGACGTTGTAGATCCCGACGTGTCGGAACTCCCAGTAGCCGATGATCGTCAGGCAGCTCGCCGCGAACGCGGTCGAGCCTGCGGCAAGGCCGTCGAGGCCGTCCGTGAGATTTACCGCATTCGAGGTGGCGACGATAATGAGCGTCGCCCAAACGATCCAAACCGCGGTGCCAAGGTGTGTACCCGGCAGGTCGTAACGGGTAAACGAGAGCGTCGTACTCGCGTGCGCGGCGTACACCGATCCGAGCGCGAACCCGACGGCAACGGTGATCTGGAGCCCGAACTTCCAGCGTTTGTTCAAGCCGAGGCTCCGACGGTTCCGAACTTTTAGCCAGTCGTCGATCAGGCCGACGCCGCCCATCAACACGATCGCCCCGGCGATTATGCCCCCGCCTGCGCTGAAGGCGAGATGGGTCCCGACGTGGCCGAGGAGGTACCCGCCGAGCATCGCGAAGAGCATCGCGATCCCTCCCATCGTCGGGGTTCCCGCCTTCGCCGCGTGGCCCGCTGGACCGTCTTCACGGATGTGTTGCCCGACTCGACGGCGAAGCGCCCAGCTGAGCAGGATCGGCGTGCCAAAACCAGCAACGAGGATCGCCAACGCACCTGCCGTGAAGATCGCGATCATGAGGGACGCTCCCCCATCGATGATCGCAACGTCGCGCCACCAGGTACGAGGGTCGCCAGCGCCTCGCGAACGACCTTGCGATCATCGAAGCTAACCGCAAAGTCGGCGAACTGCTGTGTGGACTCATGGCCCTTGCCGGCGATGACGACGACGTCTCCCGCCTCGGCCCTCCCGAGCGCAGCAAAGATCGCCGAGCGGCGATCCGGGTCCACGATCACCGGTGTGGCGCACGAGATGCCCGCCTGGATCTCACCGATGATGGCGAGGGGATCTTCGCTTCGCGGGTTGTCCGAGGTGAGGACGACCTCGTCGGCGAGCTGACTCGCTACCGCACCCATCGCCGGGCGCTTGCCGCGGTCGCGCTCACCGCCACACCCGAATACGACGATCACCCTGCCGCCACCTTTTGAACCCGCGACTCCTGGCAGTCGCGCCGCCTCGCGAGCGGCGCGCAGCACCTCCTCGAGGCCGTTCGGCGTGTGAGCGAAGTCGACCACCGCCGTGACGCCATTCTCGGCCACCTGCACCTCGAAGCGACCAGGTACCGGCAAGACCGCCTCGAGGCCCTCGACGATCTCCGCGACCGAGATGCCGAGTGCGCGAGCAGTAGCTGCGGCGCCGAGCGCGTTCACGACGTTGAAACGACCGCCGAGTGGCAGTCGCACCTGGACGCCGCCGAGCTGGAACGTGCTCGCGTCCAACCCGACGCGGAGATCGTGCGCGTCGCTGATCGAGAACGAGACCGTCGGGATTACGGCGTTGTCGATCAGTCGACGCCCGTAGCGGTCGTCGGCGTTGACCACAGCAAGTCGCGCGAGCTCAGGCTCGAAGAGAACCGCCTTGGCCTGGAAGTACGCCTCCATCGTCTCGTGGTAGTCGAGGTGGTCCTGGCTCAGATTCGTAAAGACCGCGGCGTCAAAGCACATCGCGTCGACGCGGTGCATGTCCAGGGCATGCGAGCTCACTTCGATCGCGCAGGCCTCGACAGCACTCGACCGGAAGCCGGCGAGCGTTCGCTGCAAAACCGGCGCCTCAGGTGTCGTTCTGGCGCCGTCGAGGGTGCCGACGACGCGGGCGCTCATACCCGCGCACTCAAAGATCGAGCGCAGGATGTAGCTCGTCGTCGTCTTGCCGTTCGTGCCGGTTATGCCGATGGTCGTCATCGCCGTCGAAGGATCGCCGAAGAGCTCACAGGCCGCTTGGGCCATGGCCGACCGACCTGTTCCAGGTGCGACGACGAGCTGGGGCAGCGAGCCGACATCCGCACCGAGGGAGTGCTCGCAGATGAATGCCGACGCCCCGGCCCTGGCGGCCTGGACCGCGAAGTCGTGGCCGTCGTGATGCTCACCGACGATGCAGCAAAAGAGCGCACCTGGGCGTACCTCGCGGTGATCGAAGGCCACGTCGGTGACGACGACCCCCGCGGAATCGCCTACCTCCGCAAGCGGCGAGATTCGGGCCGCGATGCGAGCGAGTTCAACCACGTAGCTTTCCGCCGTCGCCGGGTCGGTCACGTCCCGGGCGTACACGCGAGCGAGCTCGTGTTTGGTTGGGAGTTTGCGACCGCCGCCGACACGCCGGTTGGCGGTGGGATGTCGAAGTGGCGAAGCGCGTACTGCATGATCTTCGAGAAAACCGGGGCTGACACAGTTCCACCGTAGATCGGGGTCGGGTGGTTCAATACCACGATGCCGGAGAGTTTCGGTGCTTGGGCTGGCACGAAGCCGACGAAGGAGGCGTTCCAGTCGCCTTGTACGCCGCCTGCTCCGTCGGGGTTTGGCACCTGCGCAGTACCCGTTTTTCCCGCGACCTCATAGCCCGGAATACGCGCCAGCAGCGCCGTGCCACTCTCGTCGCAGACGACGCCTTCGAGCATCGGCACGAGCTTGGCGATCGTCGACGCCTTGAGCGAGCGTCTTGTCGCGGCAAGCGGCATCTCGTGCTCGATTCCCCCTGCGTAAACGGTCGCCGCAACCAGCCGAGGCTGGACAAAGACGCCGCCGTTTGCAACCGAGTTGTAGGCGTCGAGGATCTGCATCGGCGTCACGGCCACCCCGGTGCCGATCGGCACCGCCGCGGCCGACGATCCGAGCCACGACGACGGAGTGCCGACGATTCCGAAGGACTCGCCTGGCCAGTTGAGCCCGGTGGCCTGACCGAACCCGAGCGCCTTGAGCGCCTCCGAGAGGCGGCTAAGCCCGAGGAGGCGCGAGATCTTGATCACCCCGATGTTCGATGACTGCGCAAGGATCTGCTTAGCCGAAAGGACCTCGGTCGGATGGAAATCGGCGTCTTGGAAGTTGTATCCGCCGACGCTTAACGAGTACGGGACGACGAAGTCGGTGTCGGGCGATATCAGGTGATCTTGGAGCGCATAGGCGATCGTCGCGAGCTTCATGACCGATCCGGGCTGGTAGATCGAAGTCAGGGCGAGATTGTTCGCCGCGGGCTCGATGACGCCCTTCGGACCACGAACGAGGTCGACCATCGCGAGGATGTCGCCGGTCTGGACGTCCTCGATGACCGCCACGCCGCTTCTCGCTTTGGTCGCTGCCAGCTGGGTCTTCAGGTCCTGGGTGACCTCGTTCTGCAACGGCTCGTCGAGCGTCAGAACGACGCTTTGACCATCCTTGGCGGGAACGATGTCCTTTGCCGCGGACGGGAGCGCTGCTCCAGCGGGATCCTCGGCGACGACTTCACGGCCGTTCACGCCGTTTAGAACGTTGTTGAACTCGTATTCGAGCGACGAGTAGCCCTCTCCCGCGGCGTTCACCGCGCCGAGCAGCGGCTGGAAGAGCTCCCCGCCTGGAGCGACTCGTGTGGAGTCGCCGGCGAAGGTGATCGCACCGATGTTCAGCCTCGCGATCGCAGTCTCGGTGGCACTGCTCACCTGCCGTGCCAACACGACATAGCCGTCACTCTTCTGGGAGAGCTCAGTCGTGAGTTTCGCCTGGCCGACCCCGATGAGTGGTGCAAGTGCTGCGGCCGCGCTCGACGGGCCCTCGATCAACATGTCGTCAGCGATCACGTCATATCGCGGTGCGGACGCGGCGAGCAGGTCGCCGGTCCGGTCGTAGATCGCGCCGCGGCTCGCTGACAACACGACGTTGGCCTCGACCTCCCTCGACTCGTCGTGGGAGTACGTGGCACCATCGACAACCTGTACCTGGACGAGCTTGACGACGAGGCAGACCGAGACGAACAGCACCACCGCTGCGAAAACGCGAAACGGGATGCTCCTCGACTTCCGGGTTGACGGCCGCCTGGGCGGGGGCTTGGAAGCCGTGCGCGACCGCACCTGTGAGCCTGCCGCTCCGTTTCGCCCGGCTGGTCGCGCAGCGCGCCGCTCGACGCTGTCGCGCGTGGTCACTTGTGCGTCAGGTGGCTCGTCGAGCCAACCGTCGGGCCAATCTTGACCGGTACGAGATAGGTGACCGTCTTGGGCGTCACCATCCCGAGCTTGGTCTGCGCGACTTCGAGCACCTTGGTCGGCGATGCGAGCTCGGCCCGCTGAACCTGCAGGTTGGTGTTCTCCGTCGAGGTGGCGGCGAGCGCCTGCTCGGCCGAGTCCAGTCGGACCTGCTGGGAGACGACCAGCGCGGATCCGATCGCGACGAGCAACAACGCCGCGACGATGATCGCCAAGGCACCAAAGGTCACGAGTCGGGTACGGCGGATGTGCTGATGCGGCTTTGGTCTGGATGTGGGCGGGCCGACACGTAGCTGTCGAGCCGAGCGCCGCGGCGCTACGAGTCGGGTGTCACCAGCTGGGAGCGCCATTAGCGCACGCTCCGCGGCGGCATAGGATCGATCACTTCGACCGCCCGAAGTCGAGCAGCCTCGGCGCGGGCGTTCTCGCGAACCTCTGCCTCAGAGGGCAGCTTCGCGCCGCGCATCAAGAGGCGCACCGTTGCCAGTGCTCCGCAGACGCAGGGCAAATCGCTCAAGCAGGTGCAGCCGCCGGTAGCGGCAAACCCAAACCGCTCCTTGGCGATCCGGTCCTCGCCCGAGTGGTACGAAAGGACTACGACTCGGCCGCCGGTCTGGGTCAAGGCGATCGCGTCGTCAATCGCACCCGGCAGGATCGACAACTCGTTGTTGGTCTCGATACGCAAACCCTGAAAGACGCGTCGGGCCGGATGGCCCCGGCGGCGCGCGGCTGCTGGTACGGCGTCCGCGACGACGTTCGCCAACTGATCGGTCCGGGTAATCGGCTTCGCGGCGACGATCGCAGAAGCGATCCGCCTGGCAAGTCGGCTCTCTCCGTTTTGACGCAACAAGAGCTCGATCTCGTGTTCGGTCATCGAGTTCAGAACCTCAGCCGCGGTCGGGCCAGAGCGCGGATCCATTCGCATATCGAGGGGACCTTCGAATCGGAACGAGAAGCCGCGCTCGGGCGTGTCAAGTTGCGTGGTGCTGACCCCAAGGTCGAAAAGGACGCCGGAGAGCTTCGCGTCAGCGAGCACGGCGTGGGTGATCGCCGCCAGCTCGTCAAATCGAGCCTGCGCGATGTGCACCCTGGAGCCAAAGCGCGCCAAACGCTGTGTAGCAGCTGCGATAGCGGCCGCGTCGCGGTCGATCCCGATCAAGCTGAGCCCCGGGCGGGAGTCGAGCAGCGCCGCGGCATGACCGCCGCCACCGAGGGTGGCATCGAGAACGGTTCCATCCGGTACGTCCTCGAAGAGTTCGAGCACCTCGTCGAGCATCGCTGGCGTGTGTCGAAACGACGTCTCGGCACTGGTCGCATCGGCCGGCGCTTGCTGCGAGGCGTAGTCGCTCATGCCTCGACAATCCGAGGAGCGCACGACGGCTCGGGTCTCGCCTGACCGCAACTCAGCAGGGCCCTCGAAGTCCTTCGGTGCCGGAGCGAGACCGATCGGCCGAAAGGTATGCCACGCAGGTGCGGTCTGTGGTGACCTTGGTGGCGCGAAGTGGAGCGTGCAGGATCGAGTCATGGGGAGACCTGCTCCTCGGTGGGTTCAGACGGCGGCCGCTCCGACTGGGTCTCCGCGTCGCCGAGGTCCCGGTTCGCCCAGCTCGCGGGCGACCAGAGCTCGACGCGGTTGATCATGCCGATCACGAGAACTTCCTGCTCAAGACCGGCATAACCCCGCAGGCTCGGCGGTATCGCAATCCGTCCTTGACGGTCGATCTCGGCCTCGAACACCGCAGCGGACCAGTCTCGGACGCGGTTGCGAGCGACGGGATCGTTCTCGGCCTCGACTAGGCGAAGGTTGATCTCTTTATCGAACTCCTCGTTCGTCCACAGCGCGAGGCAGCCTTCCAGGTGGGGAGTGAGAAATCCGGGTTGCGCGAAGTGGGTGCGGAGCTTGGCGGGCAGGATGACGCGTCCTTTGAGGTCAAGGGCGTGCTCATACCGTCCAAAGAACCGCGTACTTGTCGCCAACGCGGGTGCCCTCTCTCACGAATTACCACTCGGACCTGCGGAGGCTTGACTCACCACTCTCCACCACTTCGCGCCACTTTATTGTCACAATGACCCCTCGTCAACCACTTGACCACCATTTGGCAGCAATTTCTCCGAAGAAAAGACTGCGCTATAGAGGTGGCGACCCGACCGCGTTCGGAGGGCGCCCGGATCAACCGACGAGAGCAAGCTCGCCATTGGTAGTCGTTGACGGTCCCGTGAGACGACACGCCAGGGGCAGGCGCGAGCCAACGAGCCACGGCGAGCCATTGGTGCGAGAAGCGGGCGCGCCGCGCCCGACTAGCGGGTTAGATCGTGTTGGCTAATGCCGCTGCGTGCACGCGTGCAAGCGCGACGTAACTGGCAGCGGCGCGCACGATCAGCTCGGTGTCCACTGCGCGGACGGCGCTGACCACTCGCCCAGGAACGCCGACGACGAGGGATCGCGGTGGGATTACGACGCCTTGTGCCACGAGAGCGCCTGCCGCAACCATCGAACCCGTACCAATGCGGCAGCCGTTCATCAGCAGCGCACCCATGCCGATCAGGACATCATCTTCGATCGTTGCTCCATGCAGCATCGCACGGTGTCCAACAGTCACGCGTGCGCCGATCGTCGTTGGAAAGTCGCGGTCTGCATGCACCACACAGCCATCCTGCAAATTCGAGCCCTCACCGAGAATGATCCGCCCGCCGTCGCCGCGAATGACGGCGGTGTACCAGACACTCGAGCCTGCGAGAAGTTGCACGTCGCCGACGATCACTGCGCCGGGAGCCACGAACACGTCATCGGCGATTACCGGTGCAAGTTCACCGATCGTCACAATCAACGGGTCACCCACGAGATCGCCTCCTTGAACCGCGCTTTGGCGGATCGATCTCGTGCGCGAGACCAACCAAGCGCGAGTTCGATCTGGTCACGCCGTATTGTCGCAGTTCGGATGAGGGAGCGAGAGATCCGCCACCCTCGGCAAGGTGACGATGCCAGCAGCCCAGTACGTCGCTGCACAATCGGGTTTTCGAGCACCTGACTTCACATTCGCCGAAAAGGAGTTCCCATTCAGACGCTCGTGACAGGAGGAGCAGGCTTCATCGGCTCGACGCTTGTCGACGCACTACTCGCCGCAGGACACCAGGTGGTGGTAGTCGACAACCTCTCGACTGGCTCGCTCGCGAATCTCGAGAACGCGATCAGTCACGGATCCGCGTTCGACTTCTTCGAGATCGACATCCGAGACGATGCGCTCGCGGCGGTGGTCACGAGCCGAAAGCCCGAGATCGTCTTCCACCTCGCCGCCCAGATCAGCGTCACCTCGTCGGTAAAGGACCCCGTCACCGACGCCGATGTCAACATCGTTGGCACGCTCCGCCTGCTCCAAGCCGCGAGCGCAGCGGGAGTAAGGAAGCTGCTCTTTGCGACCAGCGCGGCGATCTATGGCGAAGTCTCCGAGAGCGACCTCCCGATCAGAGAATCGCAACCACGGCGGCCGGTCTCCCCCTATGGCATCTCCAAAGCAGTCGTGCTCTCCTACCTCGAGGCAACGAGCGGGCAATTCGGGCTCGCGTGGAGCGCGCTCGCGCTCGCGAACGTCTACGGGCCTCGCCAAAGCAGCGACGGCGAGGCAGGGGTCGTCGCCCTTTTCGCCGACCACCTTCGTCACGACGAGCAGCCGACCATCTTCGGCGACGGCGAACAACAGCGTGACTTCCTCTTCGTAGGAGACGCCGTCGAGGCCTTCGTGCTGGCTATGAACCACGGCGACGGGCTCGTCTTGAACATCGGTACCGGGCACGGCGTCAGCGTGAACGAGCTTTGGCGCGAACTGGCTGACGCCGCTCGAAGTGACCTCGCGCCGATCTATGCGCCACGGCGCGAGGGAGATCTCCAAGCGAGCCGACTCGACTCGACTCTTGCCAGATCGGTGCTCGGTTGGGGCGCGACGACGTCCCTTCGAGCAGGCCTCGAACAGCTCGTCGAACCGAGCGCCGAGAGCTGATCGGCGTAGGGCTCTTGGGCCGCTAACTCATTGATCGAGGAATGGATAGACCATCGCGTCGCAGCCGAGAAGCTCGAATGATTCGCGGATTCCGACGCGAACCTCGCGAGCCGTGACCTCCGTCTACGCGGTTCCGCCGCGCCAGCAGTCCCGCCGGTCACCAAGCGCATTTCCCATGCTTCGCCCTCGGCGTACAACTCTGATTCGCCCATATCGCTCACGTTACGGAGGTGACCTGAACGATGATCGACCAGAGCGAAGTGCCGCGGTGAACGTTCGGCCGGATGAAACTGAAAGATCGAGGCGCTCCCCGGTACCCTTAGGCAGGAGCTGATTGGACCTCACGCCCTCGTCCGCTCCTGTAGGAGTCGTCAGGGCCGCGACAGCGGTTGCGTCGAGAGTGGTGGCCAGCTTCATCCTTTAGCTAGAAGGGGATAGTGCATGCGGATCGTCTTGGCGTCCGAGTTCAGCGAAACGATAGAGAAGAAGATCGTGCTCGCGTCCGATCACGCAGGGTTCACGCTCAAGACCGCGATCGCCGAACACCTCCGAGCGGCGCCCGGTAGGGAGATCCTCGACATCGGCACCTACAACACCAACCCAGTCGACTACCCGCCGATCTGCGCCGCTGCAGCGCGACTCGTCATCTCTGGCGAAGCGGACTTCGCAGTCGTGATGGGCGGCAGCGGCCAGGGCGAGCAGATCTCCGCCAACAAAGTCCGAGGCATCCGTGCCGCGCTCTGCCACGACGAGTACACGGCCCGCTTCGCGCGACTTCACAATGACGCGAACGTATTGGCGCTCGGCGCGCGACTAATCGCTCCCGAGCTTGCCTGCGCGATTCTGGACGTCTTTCTCGAGACCGACTTCGAGGGAGGCCGCCACGCGGAACGGCTCGCCCTACTTGCCGAGATCGAAGCGCAAGAGGCTGCCAAGTAGCGCCAGGGAAGGTCTCCCTTGCTAGCTGGGATCCTCAAGTCGGAAGCCGACCTTTATTGTAACCTGGTAGTGCGCAATCTCATCGTTTTCGAAGTGACCTCGGATATCAGTCACCTCGAACCAGTCAAGTTGCCGGAGCGTTTGAGCTGCCCTCGACGCAGCGACCTCTATCGCTGCGCCAACTCCTTCGGTCGACGACCCGACAATCTCGGTCACCCGATAGACACCATCCGCCATGTCTCCTCCTCTCAGTTGGGGTATTACTTACTTCACTCACACGAAGCAGTCGCTCATTCGACCTGACACCCGTTCTCGCAAGGTGATCTCGCTGGAATATCCGTCCCAGGTCTACGTCACCAAGTCGGTGGCACGACCGCACCCCGTGTGGGATTCGTCCTTCCGCGCGTGATCCTCGTCCTCTGCTCCGAAACGAACCAGTGTCTTGGTCATGGGGCCACTCTAGAGCGACTTTCCTTTCTCGAACGCTGCTACAAAAGGGTCGCCGACTTCGGCATTTTGAAGAGTTTCGAAGCTAAGTTCTCGAACTCGGCCGGGTCACGTCGGCGCTACCCTGATCTTCACCATTCAGGGGGAATTGATTTAGGCCGTCCGCTTGAGCCGATCGGCGAAATCGGTGCGTAGCCGAGACAAGCCGGTGAAGTCCGTGCGGAATTCTTCGACACGCGATGAGCGTCGTCTCGACCCGAAGGGAATCGGGAGCAGGATTTCCTTATAGCGGTGGCCCACGTCCTCACGATTGGTCTGCACGAAGATGACTCGTCGCCCTTGGTCGCGCACCACTTTGAGCGAGAGCACCGAGAGCAAGAAGCAGGAGTCGAAGGGCGATTCGGGGGTCACCCGCAGCACGATTACCTCGCGGATTAGGACGGCCTGCTCTGGACCTGGCATGAGTACGCAGGATTCGCCAGATGTTGGAACTCGCTCGCTCCGGTGAGAGCCGGTCGATCGCTCGGAGCCCCGAGTCCGTTCCTCCCCAAAATTCCTCAGCGAGTTCTTAAGGGGCCATATTCGTCGCGTTGATGTTCACAAGGCCCGCACGAAGTTCAGAGACCTCGAGCCGGTTCGCTGGTCCTTCGATGGACGTCCGTGCCCGTCCCGACGTTCCACCCAGCCATACACTTATCTCTCAAACGGGTGTATCACTCTCGGTGATTCAGTAGGTACTACCCCTAGTTAGAGCAGCGCGAGGCGAGCCGCCAGACGCGACTCGACGTCGACGAGCAGTGATGCGAGGGGTGCCTGCGACCGGTGGAGTTCTTCGATGAGTGCGCTTCGCCATTCGTCAGAGCCAGCGAGGAACGACGCGTCGCGCTCGGGATCGAGCTCGATGGAGGCCATCGTGAAAAACCATGAGCCCGCACGCGTTCGACGCTGACTCAAGCCGACGAGCTTGCGACCGGATGCGCTGACCTCACCTGGTCCAAGCCCCGAAAAACACCACGAACGCGACCACGGCGAGCTCACGAGCGGTCCGTTGTGCACAACGAGATTTGCGTCTAGTCCCTCGAGATCGACGAGCGCGTCGCGCCAAAGTCGACCGACGAAAGCGGCGGCTCGCGAGACGTCGAGCGCGTGCAGCGGGTCGCCTGCCGGCACGAAGAGGTCGAGCCAAACTTGGGCCGCGGGAGCGACGAAGACGGCGCCACCCCCGCTTCGTCGACGAACGAGCTCTGCGCCGAATGCGCCGACGACGGCCTCGTCGATAGAGGCGGCCGGCTGCGTACTCCCGAGCACCACCGCCGGCCGATCCGGATAGCAAAAGGCCGCCAGGCGGCCGGTCGGCTCTGGAGCCACAACGAGGTCGCCCGGAGATGACCGACGTTCGACTACTGGGAAACCATCACCTGGGCCGAGAACGGCGCTCTGGCTCAGATCCCTACCGCTATCCCGAAGGATGGCGCCACGTAGGGCTGCCAATCAGAACGGATCTCACCGCTCTCCGCTAAAAGCCACACACTCGACCGCGGCGGCATCGGGCGACGATGCAGCACGAAGCTCGACTCCTCGAGCAGGCGGTCTTCTTTCGCCGCGTTGCACCTGCGGCACGCAGCAACCACGTTGTCCCAGGCGTGCAGGCCGCCACGGCTTTTCGGCACTACGTGGTCGATGTTCTCCGCCGGAGCGCCGCAGTATTGACAGCGATGGCCGTCTCGCGCGAATACCGCGCGACGCGTGATCGCGACCCGCGTCTGGCGGGGAACCCGCACGTACTGGCCGAGTCGGACAACTGACGGCTCAGGGAAAGAGGCCCGCTCGGAGTGGTATTCACTGCCGGTGTCATGCAACATCTCGGCCTTGGAGCTCAACACGAGAATCAGCGCGCGCCTCGACGAGACGACACAGATTGGCTCGTACGTAGCATTGAGAACCAGCGCGCGACCAACCATGAGACCGCTACCTCAGTCTTCGCCAGCTCCGCGGGATCATCGATGGTGACGCTATCGCACCGATATGAAGATCACGCGACACGACACCCACTCCGTGAGCTTCTCGGGCCGAGCAGCGTCGCGCACCAAAGAAGCGACCTGCTCGGCCTATCTCGAAGCCTGGTGACGAGCGCGAAGCGTACGCCGAAGGGAGGTATTCCACTCGAGTACTTCGATGATGTCTTCTGGTTGGGGGCCGTCACCAGCGGACCCGAAACCGGTCTCGAGCCGAAACGCCAGCCAGGACGCGTCAGGAACCGGTAGGAACGGCCAGTGACGCCACCACAGTCGCGGCACCATGTCGTGCCAGGCCCGAAGACCTTCAACAAGGAGCACTGGACGGCGAATGACGGGCGCGATCGGGACGGCCCGGAGTAGCGATGAGTACCGGCGCAGACGAACAGCTACGTCGCGCGAGCTCCTCAAAAGCTCAGTGTTGCCAGAATCGAGAACGAAGGCGCCGCAGGCTCTCTGCGAACTCGGCATTTCCTGAGCTCGTCGGGTTCGACGAGGTCTCTGCTGGGTGCGCCTTCACTGCCCCGCCACCGTGAAGCCGGCGACCGAACATCACCGCCGCGAGGAACATCAAGAGGAAGCCGAGTGTCGCGAGCAGGAGTGACGACTGGAACGAAAAGAGCAACAGCAAGAAGCCCACAGTGAAGATCAGGCCTGCCGAGCGAAGTGGCAGTCCTGCCGCATGCGGGTCCCTCGCACGATCGACCTTGGCGCTTTGGGCATGGACCCTATGGGCGAAGGGCCGATCGTGCTCGAAGAGCTTCTGTTCCATCTCTTGGAGAATGCGTTGTTCATCTTCGGAAAGCGGCACCGTCAATCTCCTCTCCGCCTCGAGGCCACGCGAAACGACCAGGGACTCCGCCCGAGTCCTCCAGCACTCATCTTCGCGCAGTCACACCCCCTCGACAACGGCACCCGTCATCGTGGGGCCTCAATTGAGTGCTCGCGTGCGCGGCCGTCGTCGCGAACCGTCGCTCGACGACGATCACCTACCGAGATCGCTCGATCGCCGAAGCGTCGACGAATCTCGTCGGTTGCGAGGTCGACGTCGACTCGACGCTCGTCATCCTCGCTGTTTTCCTCGGCGTCACTCGAGAAAAGCTCCAGTTGGCGAGGGGTTTCGTGCGCTGGCTCAAGGGACGAAAGCGACACGCCGATCAGTCGGATTCCGGTCTGGACCTCGAGGGCTTCAAAGAGCACCGCGGCGACTCGCGCGACCGACGCGCCCGTCGCAAGTGGTGATCGCTCGCTCTTGGACCGCGTCAGCGTCGTGAAATCACCGTAACGAACCTTCAGCGTCACGGTTCGACCAACGAGTGCGCTCGAACGGGAGCGGCGCGAAATCGCATCTGCCTGGCGGCGGATTGTCGTCCGCAGCGCGTCGCGATCGTCAATATCGGTCGCGAAAGTCTCCTCCTGGGAAATCGACCGAGTCTCGCGATCCGCGACGACCGGCCGGGGATCGATGCCGAGAGCGGCCTCATGGAGCGCGTTGCCCCGAGAGCGCCCGAACCGGCGTACGAGACGCTCGAGCGGTACTTCGGCGAGCTCGCTCACGCGATCGATGCCGATGCGTGCAAGCGATGCCGCTGTCTGGGGTCCGATTCCAGGAATTGCACGAACGAGATGGCTGTCGAGGAACTCCCGCTCGTCGCCTGGCGCGATAACGACCACCTCGCGGCCGCGAACGGGCGGTGCGCCCGGTGGGCCTGCTTTCGGCTTTGCCGCGCGCGAGGCAAGCTTCGCAAGCAGCTTTGTCCGCGCAACGCCGATCGAGCAGTCGAGAGCGAGGCGCGCCGCCACCGTCGCTCGCAGCTGCTTTGCTATCGCTGCGGAGTCCCCGAGCAGGCGATGGGCTCCACCGACATCGAGATAGGCCTCGTCGAGCGACACCGGTTCGACAAGTGGCGTGACCTCCCGGCACAGCTCCATCAGGGATTCGCTCACCTCGCCGTAGTAGCCGTGACGCGGCGGCAGGTACACCCCGTTCGGGCAGAGCCGTTGCGCCTCGCGGATCGGCATCGCCGAGTGCACGCCGAAGGACCGGGCCTCATAGGAGGCGGCGGCCACGACACCCCTGTTCGCGGTGCCGCCGACAATCACGGGTCGGCCCTTAAGCGAGGGATCCTCGAGCACCTCGACGGAGGCGAAGAAGCAGTCCATGTCCAGATGCAAGATGTCGGGCGAGGCGCTCTCCCGCACAGTCATCGAGCGAGCCGGATCCGTCGAAAGCCCTCGGCATATCGAATACCTACCTCTTTACCAGCCTCGGCCGCCCGCTCGAACACGACGCTTCGAAGCCAGCCGGGATCGGCGCCGAGTTGACTCCGGTGACAAAGCACCGCTTCGGCCTTGACGTCGATGCTCGAGGAGACGTCTACGTAGAGGTTGGCCTCGAGCGAGCCGGAGAGAAACACCGTGCCAACTTCGTGCGCCTCACCACTTTCTGGAAAGTACAACGGCGACGACGAAGCGGGAGCTACCGCGTCGAGTGCGGCCCATCCGACGATGCGGTGATCTCGATGATTGAAGTAGTGCTCCCCGAAGAACACCGCCAGCGGATCGGGGCAGATCACCGCGTCCGGCCGGACCTCGCGTACGAGCGCGACGAGCTCTCGTCGGAGATCGAGGTCATTTTCGATCTCGCCGTCTAAGTGCCCGAGCCGCCGAACGCTCGAGAGGCCGAGTACCGCGGCGGCCTCGTCGATCTCGCCCGATCTGCGGATGACGAGCTCGTCGGTGTCGACCGTCGGATCACTCGCGCCCTTGTCGCCTCGCGTGCAAGTGACAAGGTGAACGACTGACCCTGAGGCGACCCATTTCGCGATCGTCGCGCCACAAGAGATCTCGGCATCATCGGGATGGGCATAGATCGCAAGCGCCGTAGTGGGCGCCTCCCGGTAGACGGAAGCCACCGCGCTCACCGCCGCACGCTCACGCGTGCTCGTGCAGCTTGGGAGCGGTCTCCTTCGTCAACAGACCGGCCTCCCTGGCGAAGTCATCAGCCGCCTCGAAGCCCTTGTAGACGCTCGCGAACCGCAGATACGCGACGTCATCGAGCATCCTCAACTGGTCCAATACGGCGACTCCGACCTCTTGTGTGGAGACCTCAGGGCCAAGTTGGAGGAGCATCTCTTCGACGTCATGAGCGAGCAACTGCACGGCAGCTTCGTCGACCGGCCGGTTCTTGCAGGCGGAGCGGACTCCGGCGATCAACTTCTCTCGCTTGAACGGCTCTCGTTCCCCGGAGCGCTTCATAACGAAGAGCACGGCGCCGGAGAAGCGCTCGAAGGTCGTAAATCGGAACCCGCATCGGAGGCACTCCCTCCGACGTCGCACCGCTGCGCCTTGCTCGACCTCGCGCGAGTCGACGACACGGTCATCGTCATGAGCACAGCTCGGACAGCGCATGCCGCAAGGCTAACCGCGGCAGGACGACACCCGTGAGCCGCATTTTTACGCCTTAAGGAACGAGAACCTGGGTACCAACCTGGACGTTGGTCCCACCGATCTCGGTCTCGATCTGATCTGCGATTGGCCGAGGGTCACCTGCCGGATCCAGACGGGTTGCAATCGACCAGACGGTGTCGCCTGCCTGCACCGTGTAGAGATAGCCGTGAGCGACCTTCGCCGAACCAGGAAGCACCTGGAGACGATCCTGCGATTGGGATGCCATCGCAGAGGTGCCGATCCACAGTGCGCTGGCTAGGGCCACACTCGTCGCGGCGACCCCGAGGAGATGCACCCTTCGTCGACGAAGCTTTGCCGCACGTCGTCGTTCGCTTGCTCGACGCGCAACGTCTCGTCGCTCGATCTCACGAGGTGCATCCGTGCGTCGAAGCGGCGTGATCGGCGCATCCACGACCTCCTCATCGGGGAGAGGTGCCGGTGCTGGCTGGACGATGACCGGCCGGAAGGCGACGGGTGGCGCGGCGACCCCGCACTGTCCACTTGCTGGGACCGCTACCAGACGAAGCGTCGTCGACGCCCCGAGCTCCCCGACGTGCGTCCGACGATTTCTCCTCGCATGCCCGTTCGGGCCGATACGAGGTGCGTATGCAAGAGCCGCCATCAGACCATCCCTCTCCCGATCCAGCACAGATGCGCTGCGTGTACCGCTATAGCTGCGACAGCTCCCGTCGAGCCGCCGGTCCTTGTGCATCGAACGTTTGTTCGGTAGCCTTGGAAATCGTCACACGAACACCTGTTCGATGTCAAGCCGCTCACGAACGCTTGTTCCACGAACAGATGTTTGCAGGAGGGTGTGACACTCACGAAAAGGGGACGTTCTATGACCGAGGTAGCGCTTAGCGGCAAGCGCCGTCAGATCCTGGAGTTCATCGCCCTCCAGATTCGCGACCGCGGATACCCGCCGTCAGTTCGAGAGATCGGCGAAGCGGTCGGCCTGACCTCCTCCTCGACGGTCCACACCCACTTGCAGGTGCTCCAACGCGAGGGATACCTCGTCCGCGATCCAAGCAAGCCGCGCGCGATTACGGTCTCATTCGAGCCTGGTTCCGGAGCCGCGATGGGCGCTGGCCCAGTCGTCAACGTCCCGCTCGTCGGCACCGTCGCAGCAGGAACCGGCGTGTTGGCCGAAGAGAACGTCGACGAGGTCATGCCACTACCCGAAGACCTCACCGGTCCAGGCCAGCTGTTCATGCTGAGGGTCCGCGGAGAGTCGATGATCAACGTCGGGATCCTCGACGGTGACTTCGTCGTGGTTCGCCAGACGCGCGACGTCAACCCTGGCGAGATCGTTGTCGCCGGAATCGGTGATGATGAGGCGACGGTCAAGACCCTCCAGCGCCGCGGCCAAAAGATCGTGCTCGTGCCCTCCAACCCGAGCTTCTCGGAGATGGAGTTCGATGAGGACGACGTCGACATCTACGGCAGGGTTGTCACCGTATTGCGGAAGCTCTAAGCGCCGACGCCGAGCCTCCGGTCCCGCTTCCTAGGAGAGGCCGGCGAGAAGGGTGTCGAGTACCTGAAACGCCCGGGAGAGCTCAGCTCCGGTGACGAACTCATCTGCTCGATGCGCAAGAAGCGGGTCACCGGGCCCGAAGTTCGCGGCGGGCACCGCTCGCTCGGTAAAGAACGAGACGTCGGTCCAGCCGAGTTTGGCCCTAGGCTCGCTGCCGCTGCCTGACACGAGCGCCAGGAGGACTTCATCGTCAAGACGCGGCGGTGCGCTCGGGGCTGCGTCGAGGACCTCGAGACGGTCGCCCTTGGCGGGGTCGAGCAGGTCGCCGAGGCGTCGCTCGATCTCCTTGGTCGCCTCTGAGCTGGTCTTGTCGGGCGCGAAGCGGTAGTTGACCAGCAGCTTCACCTCGTCGGGCACGACGTTGCCGATGCCACCTCCGGAGATTCCGACTACCTGGAGACTCTCCCGGTACTCACAGCCGTCGATGACCGGTCGGTACTCGGCGACGTTGGCGATTCGCTCGACGAGCGGGGCCGCGCGATGGATGGCGTTGTCGCCCGTCCATGGGCGGGCGCTGTGGGCTCGAATGCCTCGAAGCGTGATCTCGATTCGAAGACTTCCCTGACAGCCCGCCTCGACCACTGCTCCGGTCGGCTCCAAGATGATGGCCGTGTCACACGACAACAGGGTCGGGTCCTTGCGCTCGATCTCGAGCAGTCCGGACTCAGTGCGCGCGATCTCCTCGCGTGCGTAAAAGACGTAGGTCGTGTCGAGGTCGCGCGCATCTGCGAGGCGTGCGAGCGCCAGCATCACGGCGAGCCCGCCCTTCATGTCCGCCGCGCCGACGCCGCGAAGTACATCGCCATCGAGCTCTGCCCGGTCGTTTCCTGCGGCGGGGACCGTATCGAGGTGACCGGCAAGAAGAACCCGTCGTGCGCCGCGGCCGACGCTTCGAGCGATCAGGTTGTCACCGATCTGCACCGTCTCCAAGCCGGGGATCTCCGCTAGCTCCGCGGCCACAATGGAGGCCAGACGGCTCTCGTCCTTGCTCACCGAAGCGACGTCGATCAACGCCGCGGTGCGGGCGAGCAGCGCGTCGGCGTTCGAACTCACGTCGCTACGCCGTGCTCTCGGAGCAGATCGTTCAAAACCGTCTTGTCCATACGCTCGCCCTCTTCGAGATGGCGAAGCACGAGCACACAAGGAAGATAGAAGTCGCCGCCAGGGAAGGTGCGCTTTCGCGACGCACCAACAGCGACGCACCAGTCCGGCACCACGCCCCGCGAGATCTCCTCACCACTTGTCGAGTCGATGACAGGAATCGAAGGATTCAAGATCGTGCCGGACCCGATCACCGCGCCCGTCCCGACTCGTGCGCCTTCGGTGATCATCGAGCGGCTCCCGACGAACGCGTCGTCGCCCACCATGACCGGGATCGCGTTCGGCGGCTCGAGCACGCCGCCGATGCCAACTCCGCCAGAGAGGTGGACCCGCTCCCCGATCTGCGCGCACGATCCGACGGTTGCCCACGTATCGACCATCGTGCCTGCCCCGACGCGAGCACCGATGTTGACGTAACTCGGCATCATCACCACACCCCGGTCCAAGAAGGAGCCCCGGCGGGCCGAAGCGCCCGGCACCACCCGCACCCCTTGGGCGACGTAGTCGCTTTTTAGTTCCAGACGGTCCGCGTACTCGAACGGGCCGAGCTCAATGGTGGCGATATCGCGAAGGCGAAAGAGCAACAAGATGGCCTCTTTTAGCCACTCGTGTACGACGACCTCGTTTGTGGCGGCATCGATCTCGGCGACGCGAGCCTCGCCGGAATCGAGCAGGTCGATCGCTTGCTCTACAACGGCTAGCGCCTCGGTGTCGCGCGAGGACAGCTCGCCGATTCGGCCGAATAATTCGTGGATTCGATCCTCAAGCGTTGACACCGAGCCGCCTTTGACAGGTGAGAGTTTGCACGAACGATTGGGCCGGCGAACTCACCTGGCGTTTGCGGCGAAGCGTTTGCCAGCGAGCTCGAGGCGATCATCTGGCTGCACCATCGCGATGCGCACGTAACCAACGCCTGCAGGTCCGTAGAAGTCTCCAGGCGAGACCAGCACGCCACCGACTCGGGCGAGGTACCTGGCAAAGGCCCACTCCGGGCCCTCACCTGGCTGCTCGTCTGCCTGCCACGGCCCGTCTGGCACCTTGATCCAGAGGTAGAAACCGCCACCTGGGAAGGCCGCCTTCACGCCGATGGGCTCGAGCAGCTCGATGAATCGGGTGAGTCGTCGTCGGTAGATCTCACGTTGCACGTCGACGTGCGCATCGTCTTCAAGCGCGACTGCGCCGGCGAGCTGGATCGGGCCGGGGATCATGAATCCGGCGTGACGACGCACCTCGACTAGGTAGTGGACCAGCTCTTCATCGCCTGCGTAAAAGCCAACACGAAGACCAGCGCAGTTGGAGCGCTTCGAGATCGAGTGCACCGCTACCAGGCCCTCGGTCCCGGACTCGAGAATCGTGCGCGGCGCACCCTCCCAGGTGAACTCCGCATAGCACTCGTCAGAGAATACGGGGACTCCACGTGTGCGGCCCCACGCTGCCGCGGCTGCGAGGTCGTCAAGGGCACCCGTCGGGTTCGACGGGCTGTTCAGCCACAAACAGAGCGCCCGGCTGGCGTCCTCTTCGCTGATCGCGTCAAGGTCGAGTGATCCGTCGGCGCGCGCGCCGACTGGCACCGCGCGACATCCCGCCAGAATGGCGCCCATCTCGTAGGTCGGATAGGCGATCGCCGGATAGAGGACGGTGTCCTTGTCGGGCGATCGCAGCCGGAGCCACTGCGGAAGCCCGGCGACGAACTCCTTGGTCCCGAGGCAGTTCGCGACGAGTTTCCGATCCAACTCGACGCCGAATCGCCGCGCGATCCAGTCTCGCGACGCCTGGAGCAGGCGTGGGCTCCCGAGTGAGGCGGGATAGCCGCGCTCCTCACCCGACGCGCTGAGCGCGTCGATCACCGCTTGTGGTGGTGGGTCACACGGCGTGCCAACCGAGAGATCGACCATCCCGCCTGGCAGTGCCGTGGCGACGGCCTCGATCGGGATCAGTTGGTCGAAGGGATAGATGGGCGGTACAAATCCGGCAGTCACTCGATCTCCTCGTCCACGGGCTGAGATCCGCCCTCCACATGATCATTCCGAACGACAAACTCCGCAAAGCGTCGATGCGTAGAGTCGTCGAGCCGGACCCGAAGCGCGAGTCTGCCACCGCTATCGGTCTGGCGAAGCACTTCACCGGAACGGTGCAGTGCAGCGAGTACGTCGCCCCGGTCGTAGGGGACCTCCAGATCCAAGGTGCGGTCAGCAGAGCGCAGCACCTCACTTAGGCGCACGAGCAGTCCGTCTAGACCCGCTCCGGTCAGTGCCGAACACACCACCGAGCCAGGGTGGGAAAAGCTGAGATCGCCCGCCGCTTCTGCTGCCTTGTCGAGTTTGTTGAACACGATGAGCTCGGGCACCATGTCGGCCTCGATCTCTTTCAACACCTCATGCACTGCTTCCATCTGACCTTCGGGGTCGGCCGCAGAGGAATCGACCACATGGATGAGCAGGTCGGCGTCGGCGACGATCTCGAGCGTCGAGGCGAAGGCCTCGACCAATTGGTGCGGCAGCTTTCTGACGAAGCCGACCGTGTCGGTGCAAAGCACCGCTTCGCCGCCTGGCATCTCCAAGCGACGTGTCCGCGGGTCAAGCGTCGCGAAGAGCCGATTCTGGACCAAGGTGTCGGAGTCGGTGAGCGCGTTCAGAAGGGTCGACTTACCGCTGTTGGTGTAGCCGACGAGCGAAACGGTCCGGAGCGCTCCGCGCCGACGCTGGCGCCGCTGGGTGCGCCGGGTATGGCGAACCGCTTCCAGTTCGACCTCGAGCTTGGTGATCTTGCGCATGATGCGTCGCCGATCGACCTCGAGCTGGGTCTCACCAGGTCCACGCGTGCCGATGCCACCGGCCTGCTGTGAAAAGCCCTGCCCGCGCCCTCGAAGTCGCGGGAGGCGGTAGCGCAACAACGCTAGCTCCACCTGCGCGCGACCTTCTTCGGAGCGGGCGTTCTGGGCGAAGATGTCGAGGATGACCGCAGTGCGGTCGATAGCTGTTCGACCGAGAATCTTCTCGAGATTGCGTTGCTGTGCAGGCGAAAGCTCGTCGTCGAAGACGACGGTGTCGGCGTCGACGGTCTCGCACAGGTCATGGAGCTCTCTGGCCTTGCCGCTGCCGATGTAGGTCGCGGGGTCGAGCTCGGCGCGATGTTGGACGACCCGAGCCGCCTCATCGGCGCCGGCGGTGTCGACTAAGAGACTCAGCTCGTCGAGGCTCTCGTTGACCTCGGACTCGGTATGCGGATAGGTGACAACGCCGACGAGCACAATGCGTTCACGAAAACTCCGCTCAATGAGCGTCATCTACGGTGTCTTACCCTGCTCGGCGCTGCTCACGGCTGGCGGTAGTCCTCAAGGGTCACGTTCACCTCTGCAACTCTTCGCGCCGGCCCGAGAAGCCGGACCGCCGATGCGTCATCAGCAGCTGGGCCAAGCTCGACGACGAGCGATCCACCAGGGTTGTGCACCGCGACCACGTCGCCGACCACCCCCGCCAGACGCGCCGCGGCGGCAGCCGCGCATGACCCGGTGCCACACGCCTCGGTCATTCCCGCACCACGCTCGAAGACCACGAGGTCGAGCTCGTCAGTGCCGGCGAGCGAGATGACCTCGATATTTTGACCACCTGGCCAGGCCGCTTCGAGTGTCGGACCGATCATTGCGAGATCGACATCGTCGCTCCGCTCACCGAGCAGGACGAGGTGGGGATTGCCGACGTCGGCCCTGAAGCCCTCCTTGCCATCGATCGGCGAGTCGGTCCGCTGCACGCGAACGTGGCCCATCTCGACAATGAGCTCGCCGTAGGCGCCATTACGCGACCTCAGCTCTGCACGCCGGGGTCCGACGACGGTCGTAATCACGACGCTTCGACCCGTCGCGACGCCGGCGTCAAAGGCGGCGAGTGCTGCGCAACGAAGGCCGTTGCCACTTACTTCTGCTGGCGAGCCGTCCGCGTTC
>DATCDR010000236.1:0-17006 GCA_036510575.1 Acidimicrobiales bacterium
GACGAGCCGCACGGCCTCTGGCGCGACCGCCATCGTCCCGATCGCCTCTTCGTGACCGGTGTGGCCGACGTAGACGACGGTGTAGCCCTTGCTGGCGCGGACCTTCATCTCGTGATGCACCTTGGTGACGAGCGGGCAGACTGCATTCACGAGTGGGCGCCCACCAGCTGCTGCAGCCGCTTCGACCTCTGGGGCGGAGCCGTGCGCAGAGAGCATCAAGGGTGCACCTGGCGGCACGTCGCCGACGTCGTCTACGAAGATAACGCCCTGACGGGTGAACTCGTCGACGACCAGTCGGTTGTGGACGATCTCGTGGTAGCAGTACACGGGAGGCTCGAAGACCCGGACCATCCAGGCAAGCGCCTTGATGGCCATCTCGACGCCGGCGCAAAAGCCCCTCGGCTCGGCGAGCAGGACTTTGTTCACCGGCACGATGCATAGGCTACCTAGTGGAGCGGGTAACCTTGCGCCATGCCGTTTCCGCAGGTAGTTGCGGTCGCGCCCGGGTCGGTGGGGGAACGCTTCGGCATCTCGATCGGTGACGAACTCGCCTCGCTGAACGGGGTGGTCCCCCGCGACATCATCGAGTACCAGATGCTGGTCGACGAGGCGCGCCTCGATCTCGAGATCAACCGGGGTGGGATCACCTTCGAGCTCCTTCTCGAAAAAGACGCTGGCGAGCCGCTTGGGCTCGAGGTCTCCTCTGCGCTTTTCGATCGCATCCGGACCTGTGACAACCACTGCTCGTTCTGCTTCATCTACCAGCTGCCAAAGGGCATGCGGAAAAGCCTGTACGTGAAGGACGACGATTATCGACTCTCGTTCCTCTACGGCAACTTCACCACGCTCACGCGCTTCACCGAGCTCGATCTCGAGCGCGTCGTCACCGAGCGGCTCAGTCCGCTCTACGTCTCGATTCATGCCACCGATCCAGACGTCCGCTCGACGATGCTTAGAAACCGCCGTGGCGCGACCAGCTTGCGCTGGCTTGGGGCGCTGCTCGAGGCGGGGATCGAAGTGCACGGACAGATCGTCGTCTGTCCTGGCGTGAACGACGGCGACGTGCTCGAAGACACCATCGCCGGGATCCTCGAGCGTTTTCCCGAGCTTGCAACGGCGGCTGCGGTGCCGCTTGGTGTGAGCCGCTTCTCCAACGAAGCGCCCATGCGGCCCCACACCGAGGCGGAGGCGAACGCGGTTCTCGACACCGTCGAGGCCTGGCAGGAGCGCTTCCTCGGCGCGCTCGGCAGGCGCCTCGTCTACGCCGCGGATGAGTACTACCTGCTCACCAAGCGCCCCTTCCCGTCACACCAGCACTATGAGGGCTTCTCCCAGGAGGAGAACGGCATAGGCATGGCGAGCCGCTTCGGGGCTGAGTTCAACGGCGTTTCCTCCGCCACGGGTCATGGGCACGGTGGCTTCTTCCAGTCAATCGACGGGGCGCCGGCGAGTGGCTACCGGGCGGTCCGCTCGCCGCTTTCGGCCTCGGCCGTGGCGTTGCACGCGAAGGTGAGCATTCTGACGGGGGCCTACGGCGCCCGGGTGCTCGAGCCGCTGCTCGCCGATGTATATCCCGACGTTGAGATCGTGCCCGTGGAGAATCGCTACTTCGGCGGCAACATCGGTGTCACCGGCCTGATGACCGGCGAGGACCTCTCGCGCGTCCTTTGCGAGCGCGACGCCGAGCGTCGATTCCTCCTCCCCGACGTCTGCCTCTCCGATGGAAGGTTCCTCGACGGGATGACGCCAGACGAGCTGCCACGTCGGATCGAGATCGTGGCGAGCAATGGAGCAGCACTTCGAAGCGCCCTCGACAGCTACGCCGCTTCGCCGCGACGGCGATCGATCGCGGTGGCGTCGAGATGACGATCGATCCGGTTGAGCTCGACGAAGACCCGGGCCTCGAGGACGAGGAGCCGATTGACCTCAACGGCGAAGAGGTGGCGACGAGCCCGGTCTCGACGCGCCGTCGAGCCCGCGTCGTGATCGCCGGCCGCCCGAACGTCGGAAAGTCGACCCTCGTCAACCGCTTCGTAGGTCGCCGCGTCGCGATCGTCGAAGAACACCCGGGCGTGACGCGAGATCGCTTCGAGCTAGAAGCCGAGTGGCGAGGCTGCCACTTCACCATCGTCGACACCGGCGGCATGCTCGAGCGTGGTGATGTGCTCGACAAGAAGGTGACCGCGCAGGCGCTTCGCGCGACCGAAGACGCCGATCTCGTGCTCTTCGTGCTCGACGCGATGAGCGGGATCACCGCAGATGACGACGCCGTCGCCCAGCTGCTTCGCCGCGTCTCGGACAAAGTGCTCCCAGTCGCCAACAAGGTCGACTCCGCGAACCAAGAGGCTGATGCCTGGGCGCTCGCCTCGTACGGATTCGGCGTCCCGTTCCTCGTGTCGGCGCTGCACGGGAGATCGATCGGCGACCTCCTCGACGTGGTGGTGGACCGCCTCGGCCTCGAGCCGGATCCGATCGAAATCACCAACGACGACGATGACGACGACGTCCTTGCCGAGGAGCCAGAGCGCGAGGTGGTCGCCTCGGTCGCGCTCGTCGGACGGCCGAACGTCGGAAAGTCGACGCTGTTTAACCGGTTGGTAGGTGACGAGCGGGTCATCGTCCATGACATGCCAGGCACGACGCGCGACGCCATCGACACCATCGTCGAGACCGAAGAGGGCGCAATCCGCTTCATCGACACGGCTGGCCTGAGACGCCGCTCACGCGTCGGGACAGGGAGCGAGTACTACTCGCTCGTCCGCTCCCTCGCGGCGATCGACCGCGCCGACATCTCGGTGTTGCTGATCGACGCCACCGAGGGCATCACCCATCAAGAGCAGGTGCTCGCCGAGCGGGTCGACATCGCCGGGAGCCCGATACTGATCGCGCTGAACAAGTGGGACCTTGCCGACACCGAGCGGCGACTCGCCATCGCCGATGAGCTCGAGGACCGCCTCGGATTCCTCGCGTACGCGCCGGTGCTTCGCATCTCTGCCAAGAGCGGGCTCGGCGTGCATCGTCTGTTGCCAGCACTCCGCGTGACGATCGACGCCTATCACCGCAGGATTCCGACGGGAAGGCTGAACGACGTCATCAAGCAGATCCAGGCCGAGCACGCCGCGCCGGGCGCTCGGATCCTCTATGCCGTGCAGGGTGCGATCGACCCGCCGACGATGACGCTGTTCGTCACTCGACGGCTGCACGAGAGTTATCTCCGATATCTCGAGCACCAGCTACGCGAGCGTTTCGAGTTCGGACCGACACCGCTTAAGTTGCGCGTCAGGCTCCGCGGCAGTTAGTGGCCGAACGAGACGATCATCAGAGCTCCGCCGACCTGTGGTGTGAGCATTGCAACCGTTTGATCGACGCTTCTGCGGTCGTCCTCGATGAGGACGGCAAGGAGCACTGTCCGAGCTGTACCGAGCTAGTCGGCAAGGACGCAACGACTAGCGACGATGAGGAAAGCGACGACGAAGAGGGCTTTCCAAAGCCGCCCTGGCACTTCAAGGTGCTGCTCATGGCGACGGTGATCTACCTCATCTACCGCTTGATCTGGTTCATCTTCTGGATCTCACATCACGCCTGAGCGGCACGCGAGCAGCAGAACTCCGACGATCGAATAATCCGTCAAGCGCGACGCGCTCGTGACGAGGCTTAGGACGAGAACGAGAACGACGACACAGCGGTCGCCGTAGGGGATTCGCTTTCGCTTCAAGATCCCGCTGACAGTGCCGAGACACTCGGTGAACTTGGTCATCAGCCCGTACTTTGCGACCACTTTGGCGTGGATCTGGTCGTACTCGGCCCCGTCGAGGACTCTGGCCGCCGCCGCTTGGGCCGAGGTGCCCTGCTTTGGAACGCCTCGGGCGTTGCAGGGCTACACCGTTACCGCCGACCTGTTTGCCAGTCGCTTCGCCTCACCCGATGCCGAGCTCGTAGAGAAGTCGAGCGTCTGGGAGTCGATCTCCACCACCCAGACCGGCGTGGCGACGGGGGTCCCATCGCGGCGATACGAGGTGAAGAGCACGTACCTTTCGTCGGAGAAGGCCACATCCAAGGCGTAATGCGCGCTCACTCACGCTCGGTACATCGGATTCTCCACCCCCCACGCCGCTTATCCAGATGTCCGCGAACGGCCCGATTGAGCAGCGCCCACGAGCGGCCTTTGGCGAAATCCAGGTCGCGGCGATCGGCGGCGGCCTCCAACGCGATCAGTGGCTTTGAAACCTCAATATCGCCCGGGACACGCCGTTAGTTCCTCAGAGTGAGTCAGCTTGTGGAGGACACGGTGGTGAGCAGAACTAGCGGCGGTGCAAACGAGCTCGGTGGATCTATCGCCGCTGCTCAAGCCGTCGACGACGCCTGTGCGAAGGCTCGGCGTGCCGAGGAGGTTTCGGCGCTTTGGACAGAGTGGGACGCGAGCCGGTCGATCGAGGTCCGGAACAAGCTGGTGGAGATCTTCTACCCGATGGCAGCCAACGTCGCTCGGCGCATGGCGGCGACGCTCTCGGACGAGATCGCCCGTGAAGACATCGAGGGCTATGCCGCAGAGGGGCTGATCAACGCCATTGAGCATTTTGATCCGAGCCGTGGAATCCTGTTCTCGACGTTCGCTCCGTACCGCATCCGTGGCGCCGTCTACGACCGGATCCGGGAGTTGGACTGGGTCTCGCGAAGTGACCGCCGGCGCGAGCGGGATCTTCGCACCTCGCGCGACGAGTTCTTCCACCAGCACCGCCGCCCGCCCACGCGTGGCGAAGAGGCGGCACTCGTAGGGCTCTCGCTCGCCGCGCATGACAGCCTCGTCGCCAGGCTCGCGAGCTCGAAGATGACCTCGCTCGACGTGAGTCGGCGCCCCGACGGACCAGAGATCGACGTTCCCGACATCACCGGCGGCCTCCTTGCGGCGCTGCTCTCAGCAGAGCGGAGCGACCTCCTCCGTGCGGCGCTCGAGGCCCTCAATCCTCGTGAGCGCCAGGTGATTATGTTGATGTTCGTAGAAGAGCAGTCGCTCAGCCAGGTCGGAAAGCTGCTCGGTGTGACCGAGAGCAGGATCTGTCAGATTCGTGCGCGTGCACTTCGGACGATGCGACGCTCGCTCGTAAGCGAGGGCATCACCGAGGCCCGCGAGGAGATGCTGGTCTGAGCCGAGCAATCTCGCTGACGAAGCGTCTTTTGCCCCGTCAGCGTGCTCGTAGGCGGTATCGGCGGGGTGCGGCGTCGCAGCCTCGAGGACGCGTTGCCGGGCGCCAGCAGGACGAAGAGACTCATTACAGCTTCGTTACAGGTACTCGCTAGGACTCAAATCGCTACCGAGACGTGACGTGAACACGAGGGTGACGTCGCTAGCTGACTCTGCTCGCCAGATCGAGGCACAGCTCCCAGGACTAGAAGGCCTTGGTGCCTTCCGGCCGGCGGCTGTGCCGGTGCCGCGCTTTACCCTTGTCGCGGCAGTCGACCCTGACGGCGGTCACCTCTCAGAGCGAGCGGCGCGGCGTGCGAGAGTCGAGCTCGACGAGCTGCTGATGTGGTTGAATAGCGACGCTGCAGACGGACCAGAGGCGATGCGCGTCTCGCTCCTCGCGGCTGACTGCTTCACCCGCCGCCTTGTTCCAGGGCTGCTTCGCCACCTCGAGCACGACGACCTTGCTTCGGCACTCGAGAATCTGCCGGAGGTCTCCGGCTCGCGTGGCGTAGACCGGGCCGTGAGCGTCTTTTCCGCACTGACGTACCTCGTTCCAGATGAAGCCGCTTCGGTCTTTTTCGCCGCAGTTGCGGCACTCGAGTCGCCCGCACACGTCGGCGACGACGAGCTCGATCGGCGAGGCCCAGCTATGCGACCGCTCCCCAGCTCTTTTTCTCGCAGTCTCGCCGAAGCGATCAACCGCGCCGATCGCGTCATGTCGAGTGAGACCAGCGGCGCCGACGACGTGTTGCCACATCCGCTCCGCCCCTCTGTGGAAGTGGCAACCGTCGTCGGTAATTCCAAGCTCCGCTCGCTCGCCTCGTAATCCCGCACACCGCCGTCAGGCGAGCTCGGCTTGTTGCCGGCGTTCGATTCCTCGACCGCGCTCGGAACGTTCCGCCTGCGTCGCTTACGCAACGTCGCGAACGGAGTGCCACGCGTAGCGCGCGAGCCCTCTGCTAGGCGGGAGCTGAATCAAACAGCGGATGTCCGGTTCCTTTGCGGAGGGCGGAGTTCGGCCGGGCAGAGGTGTCAACGAGCCTTCGGCTCACCTGCCTCGATCATTCGGGCGAGCAGTCGAAGTGAGCTCGTCTGCAGATCAGCTGCGTGTTCGAGACACTGCGTAATCGTCGCGCCCTCCTCATCGGTAGCTGCAGCGACGTGTGCGACCCAGAGCGACTGTGCGGCGTCGACGACGCGGACTGCGACTACTGCTTCAACCGCAGATGCCTCGAAGGCGGCGTCAGCGCCACCGACAGCGAGTGCCGAGAGCGACTCATCGAGGATCGCTGAGGCGCGATACGGGTCGCTCGGGAAGGCGCTCGCCAGCTCGCTCAGTTCCGCCTCGACCTGATCGGCGATCGCCGACAGCACCGGATTGGCGCGAATCTCCATGTCCTCGAGGGTTTGCACGGGCGCCATCGCGAGCAGTCGCTCCGCGTCGGCTTGTCGATCAATGTGTCGCAGCCAAAACGCCGGGTAGTCCCGGATCGTCCAGTCCGCACAGAGCCATGCACGCTCTGCTTCGAGGGCACTGTTGGTGGCGGCCTCGACGATGAGCGTCGCGAACGGGCCGATCAGCCTCGCGCTCTCGGCACCGAGCGCATCGCTCCATGCCGCGATGTAGGTCGAAAGTGTCGCTGAGATCGTCCGGGTGAAGGCACGCCTGGCGGGTCTTGGCTGCGCGGTCTCGATCGCCAGCGCGAGCGGGAGTGCTTTGTCGGTCGCAATCGCCGCGAGCCAGGCGTCGGGATCTTCGATCGCTTGCAGGATCGACTCGCCGTAGACACGGACGGTCGCCGCCGCGTGCCGCGTCATCATTCGAGCGAGGTAGCCGACGACCTCAAGGGAGTTCTGCGAGTCGGCGAAGCGGAGCTGGAGCGCGTGGAGTTTCTCTGCCTCGTCGAGGTTCGTTTCTGCCCGCTGACCGGGTCGTCGCCGCGGAGAAGGAGCGTTCGGCATCACTTCCATCTATCGGCAGCATTCCGGCGTTATGTCGTAATTTCACCGACTTTCTCATTCGCCACCGTCTGCCTTAGCCCGACGTCGAAGCAGCCTTTTCTGCGATGCCCCCACGCTGTTCAACGGCTATTTCGTCCTCGCTGATCAGGCGCATGTTCGATTGAGCGCTCGCTGCTTCGAGACGCTCCGCGGCGACGTCTTGAGCTTCTTCGGCTAGATGGCGCTCGGCGACCCGACTTCGGTGGCGGCTTTGGCGCAGCCGATCGGCCGCTTTTCGCTCATCACAGTGACAGCCGTACTTCCAACACTGCGCGCCGTGCTTATACGGTGACTTCGCGGCCGGGGGAGCGACTCGATGGCGGTACTCGAGCATCGCCTCGGCATTCGCGGCGGTGCAGTCTGGGCAGCGGCAACCATCGTTCTGGTAGGTCGACAAGAACCCATGCCTGGGAGCGATGCGCTTGAGCAGGATGCGGATCTGTCCACGCTCGCGCGGGTAGACCCTGACAGCTGCCCACGAGGCCCGAAGCGCGTACTCGTTGTCGAGCGCCTCGGTCAGATTGAGTGGCAGATCGGCACAGATGCTGCCATTCGGTGCACTTCGCACGACGTACCTGGTCGGAGTGCGCTCGAGCGGGAGAGCCTCTGCGAAGACGAACGCGCGGGCGAGTTCGATGCCGGCCTCTGCGAGGGAAAGACCAGTCGGGGGATGCACGACGGTGGCGACTTGATAGCGCGGCATGTAGCGCCGACGTTTGTCGGCAGCGACACCTCTTTGCGCTCTGTCACTTCTGGCCCGTGCCACGTCTTCGGTGCTCCTCGGCCCTGCGGTAGTTCGTCGGGGTTCCGACTCTGCTTATTGCTGGGATTACTTGTGTATTGCCGGGTTACTGCTAGCTGCGGGGGAGCAGCTAGTCGAACGACCTTTCTCGGGTTGTGCAGAAAAGGGGAGCGCGCTCGATCGCGATCCGACAGGTACTCGTCAAAGACCGAACCTCGTCTGTAGGAGGTTGTTGCTCGGCGTGAGCCTGGTCTTTAGGTGGCCGAGAGCGGCCTTTTCGATCTGGCAGATTCGAGATGGCGAAACGCCGAGCATCTCGGCGATCTGGAGTTGGGTGAGCTTGCCGAAGTAGCGAAAGGAGAGCGCTGCCCGTTCGCGCGGTGGGAGCTCTTTGATCGCGCTCACGAGCTCGGCGTAGTCAGCGGACTCGATCACACTCGCTTCAGGTCCAGCGTCTTGGGTTGGGATTGTGTCACCGATGCTGAACTCTGAGTCCTCGCTTGCGATCCGTTGGTCGAGACGAAGGAAGTAGACCGATCGCATCGCAGCGACGACTCGCTCGCTTTGATCACGGGGCATGCCCGCCGCGTCTGCGACGGCTGCTCGTGACGGCTCCTCGCCTAACTCACTAGTCAGTCGCTCGGTGGCTTCCTTTACCCGGTTGACGTCTTCTCGAACGCCTCGCGGGAAGAAGTCGAGGGCGCGGAGCTCGTCGAGGATCACGCCTCGCACCCGAAGCGTCGCATAACCGGCGAATCTGGCAGGGTTCGACCCGACGGCGAAGCTGTCGATGCTTTGCAGCAACCCGATGTACCCGAGCGCGTGCAGCTCGCCCTTCTCCCAGTAGGACTTGAGGTTGCGACCAAAAGTCCTAATCACACAGGGAATCACGTACTCATACGTCTCTGAGAGCTTCGTTCGGACATCGGTTCGCGAGCGATCGGCCCAGAAGATGTCCCACAGCTCGCCCGCGACCTTTGCTGCCGTCTCTCTGGCGTCGGCGTCGGGGTAGGTCTTGGCGTCAAATCGCCCCTCATCATGATGTACGAGCGTCGCTTGGGAGTTCTGCATCATCTTCTCCGTCGTCCTGCGTTTCACCGGATGATCTCACCGATGTCACACCTAAAAAGTAATGTATTGATAGTTTAGACACACGGGTGGCCTGTGGCGCAAGTGGTATTTGTGACAGTTGAGATCAGTGGTGGTGCTGCACAACGTCGAACTGCTGGCCGCTCGCCTGCGAGCTGCGTACCTGGTGGTAGAAGCTTGGGTGCGGGATCCTTACTCACTTCGCTGAGCAGGGAAAATGTGGTGTTGGCTGTGGCGCAAGCTCGATTTAGCGCGCTTTGAGGGGTGTAGCTCCGCTGCTGACACCCGATGACGCGGTACTGCGTTCCGGCTGCTCACGGTTCGCGGATCAAACACGTGTTCGATCTAGAATGACGCCGGTGAGCGCCCATGGTGGGCTAGATGGTCGCAACGTTGGGTAGCAAGGGAGGCGGGTTGTGGACGTTCAGGACGAGCTAGACATGCTTCGCGCCGAGGTTGACGAACTTCAGGTCACGGTCGCTGAGCTGATCCAGGCCATTACGAGGGACACGACGCCGCCAAGAGCCCTTCCTCAAGATATGGCTGCCTTTGTCAATTGGCACGGTTCGCAGCAACGCCGGAGTAAGGCTGATGCATACAAGCATCCCGAGTTCGGCAATCCGCGGATCGCTGAGTGGATTGAGTGGGGCCGGCAGGGCTGGACGAGGCGCGCCGCAGATGACGACTCTCGCACCGACCGCTGACGAGCGATTTGCTAGCAATTTCGAGGAGCCTGCCTCGATGGCGACCGACGCCACCATCAAGGAGCGCGACGTTCGACGTGCACGCGGCGAGGAATTCGACGAATAGTCGGAGTCGGGTTGCGATCTGGGTTGCAAAGGAGCACCGGCGACGGTTGCGGTAGGGTAGGTGCTCCTCAACTGAGTGCCCTGACCAGGGCAAACGGTTGGTAGTTCAGTAGCGGGCTGTGGCGCAGCTTGGTTAGCGCGCTTGACTGGGGGTCAAGAGGTCCCGGGTTCAAATCCCGGCAGCCCGACGCAAAGATGCAGGTCATAGAGTTATGTTGCCTGTGGATTGTGGCTGAATAGCCGTGTGAGAACATTTTGAGAACCAAACGGTTCTCACGGAGGCCCTCCAGCGCTTCTAGCGCGCTGTACCACTCGACGAAGCAACCAGAGCTCCGGATACTCAGCACGGCGGAGCCAGCCGCCAGGCTCCTTGACAGCGGTAACCCGTACGACATAGGGAACGGCAAGATCCTCAAGTAGCAGCGTGCGGTTAGACGATGGCATGTCTGTCTGCTCCTCTCGAGGAATCGTTATTGAGCAGCTAGGTTCGCACGACGGTCCGCCCCGCGCGAATGCGGTCGCCGAGCGTTGGGTAAGAACGGTGCGCGAGGAATGCCTCGATTACTTGCTTGTCTTCTCGCGACGACTCTCAACGAGGTCCTCACCAACTACGTCCGCCATTATCGACGCACCCCCGCCAACTTAAGACTCCGGTACAGCAGTCGGCTACAGCATGCCCCAGCGGGCTCGTAGCGCGTCGCCGAGCAGGTTCACTGCGGCGACCGTCGCGGCCAGGAAGGCGCTCGGGATGATCACGAGATCGGGATCCGAATACAGGTACTGCTGGCCTGTGGCGATCATGTTGCCCCAGCTCGGTTCTGGAGGCGGTACGCCGAGGCCGAGGAAGCTGAGCGCCGCCTCGATGGAGATCGCGATCGCCACGCCAAGGAGAGCGAACGTCATGAGCGGCGGCACGACGTGCGGCGCGATGTGCCGGAGGATCATCCGTCTATCCCGGGTCCCCACCAACTTCGACGCGAGGACGAACGTCGACTCTCGAAGTTGCAGCGTGCCTGCTCGGGATAGCCGAGCAAACGCCGGCACCGCGAAGAACGAGATCGCCCAGATGACGTGCAGCTCGCTCGGGCCGAGGTAAGTCGCGATGGTGATCGCGAGTACGAGTGACGGGAACGAGAGCAACACGTCCAGGATTCGCATGATCACGGCCTCGATGGCACCGCCGTAGTAGGCCGCGAGGGTCCCGATCATCCCGCCACCAACTAGACCGAGGAACGCGGTCCCGAACCCGACCTCGAGGGAGACTCGGCCTCCGTAGAGGATCCGCGAGAAGACGTCATACCCGACGTTGTCCGTGCCAAATAGGTGATGCGGGGTGAGGGGTGCGAGGTTGGGCTGGGCAAGGTCCGCGGCCACCGGACTCGGGATCTTGTGGATCACGGGCCATAGAAAACAGGCTCCTGCCATGACGAGCAAGAAGCCCACCGGCAACCATATCTCCAGCGAACGGGCGAGGAGCCGGAAGCGATTCGGAGGAAGCTCGAACGCGCTCTCGATGGCCAAGGGGGCGTCGAGAACCCCGAGCTCAACTGGTTGGCCGGCCATAGCGAATCCTTGGGTCGAGTACCGCATACAGCAGGTCGGTGAGGAGGTTCGCGAACACGACCGCCACCGCGAGGACGACGACAATGCCTTGAACCACCACGATGTCGCGATTCGAGATGGCTTGGATCAGCTCCTGCCCGATCCCGGGCAAGGCGAATATCTGTTCAATGAGGACCGTTCCGCCGACGAGAGCCCCGAGATTCAAGCCAACGAGCGTCAGCAGCCCGAACAGTGAGTTTCGAAGTGCATGGCGCACGAGCACTCGACCCGGCGAGATTCCCTTCGCCTTCGCCGTTACCACGTAGTCCTCGCTGCTCAACTGGTCGAGGATGTCCGCTCGCAGTACTCGCGAGTACGTGGCGAACAAGGTGAACCCGAGCGTCACCGAGGGCAGCACCATCGATCGAAGGTTCTGACCGACGTTCTGGGATAACGAGGTGAACCCGACGGCCGGGAACCAGCCGGCGTGCACCGCGAAGATCAGGATCAGAATCAAGCCGACGACGAAGGCCGGAACCGACAGACCGAGCATGCTGATCACCATGGTCACACGATCGACAATCCCGTGCGGCCAGCGCGCTGCGAGTACTGCGACGGGAATCGCGAAGAACAGGGCCAAGAAAAAGGCGAAGCCGATGAGCTCCAAGGTGACCGGCAGGCGCTGATCGATGATCGTGGAGACCGCCTGACCACTGGCGAGCGACGCCCCGAAGTGTCCCGTCACGATGTGTCCGAGCCACTCTCCGTAGCGGACGAAGAAGGGTTGATCGAGTCCAAGTTTCTTCGACAGTGCAGCGATTTCGGTCTTTGTCGCGCCGATTCCAAGCAGGGACTCCGCTGCCGATCCCGGCAGCAAATTGAGGAGGGTGAAGGTGAGGAAGGTCACCCCCCACAGGACCGGAATCGCCTGCAATACCCGGCGGCCGATTACCGAGAAACTTGGTGAGTCTAGGATACTACGGAACGTCCTCCTGCGGACCGGCTCTTCACTCAGTCGCACCCTGGACTCCTCTCCCCTCGGCTGTCGACCGGCTCGCACAAAGACAGCACCCCGCGCCATGCTCGGAGGCGGGGGTGCTGTCTTGAGTTGTCCGGCCTCGTGCGGCCTACTTGATGTAGACGTTCTCGTAGTTGATGGCTGGGCCGAGCTGGCCGGGCACGAGCAAGACGCCACCGAGGGTCTTCGACACCACGACCTGCTGCGGGGCCGAGTAGGTGTAGAGGTTGTACGCGTTCGAGGCGAGCGTTGCGTAGATCTTGTGGATCAGTACGCCGCGGTTGGCGGAATTCAACGTCTCTTCGGACTGGGCGATCAGGTTGTCGACCGTGGAGTCCGTGGTACCCGAGAAAATGCCCTTGGAGCTGTCGCGCGTTGAGAGGGCCTGCACTCCGACCTCGGGGTCAATGCCGCCACCGGCCTCGGTCGTCGCCGTCCAGGAGTTGTGGATGTAGGCGTTGATCACCGACTGCAGCGAGTCCGGGACGATCTGCACCTTGATGCCTGCCGCCTCCCACTGGCTCGCGATGACTTCGCCTGCCTGTTCACCTGTCGGAGTACTGAGGACCATGAGCTGGGTGGACAGCCCCCCGAGCTGGCTCACGAGTGCCGTTGCCTTCGCGAGGTCATAGGTGCGATAGCCGGGGACCTTCGCCTCGTAGTAGTGGCTTCCCGGCCCGCAGGGGCACTCCACGACTTTCCCTACGCCGGAGTTGATCACGTTCATGATCTGTTTGGAGTTCGTCGCGTAATAAACGGCGTCGCGAGCGAGCGGGTTGTTGAACGGAGCGATCTTGTCGTTTACCTGGATGCTGTTCGCGATCACGCCGGAGATCTTGGGCGTGAGCAGCCCAGCGCGGTCGGCCTGCTTCAACGTGTCCTCCGTGATCCCGCCCGTCATCAGCTGAGCAGAGCCCGACTCGACTCCGGCGACACCGCTCGTCTCGTTCGCGACCGAGGTGAACGTCAGCGAGTTCAAGTAGGGGTGTCCCTTTTGCCAGTAGAGGGGGTTGCGCTTTAGCACGAGGCTCGCCGACGCCTCGTTGCTCACGACCTCGAAGGGCCCGGCACCGATCGGGTGCTGGGCGTAGGCCGGCTCACCCATCGACGCGAGCGCCGTCGGGTCGACGGTCCAGTTCGGCGCCTCGGAAACGAAGGACTCGATGATGGTCGCCGAGGGGTGCGAGAGGTGCAGGACAACCTGGTAGGGCCCGTTTGCGCTGATTGACGACAAGACTGCGAAGTCGAAGTCACACAGGCAGCCATTCGATGGAAGCAGGTCTTGCTCGACGCTCGTGACGACGTCAGCGGCTGTGTACGGCGTGCCGTCGGAGAACTTCAGCCCCTTGCGCAGGTTGATAGTGATTTGAAGCCCGCCGTCGGACGTTTTGTAGTTCTGTGCCAGGTCGTCGATGACCGATGTGCCCGGCCCCTGTTCGAAGAGCTGACCGAAAATGGCGTTCTCGTAGTCGACGTCCGCCGCATCCTGATTGTTCGTCGTAGGATCGAGCCCCGGCCACTGCGAGGCGATCTCGAGGACTGTGAGCGAACCGCCCTTTTTGGGGCCCGTGCTCGCGCTAGACGTCGCCCCAGTCGCAGCCAAGACGGTCGAGCACAACAGGAGTAACCCGATACTGGACTTCACGGCGCGCGCGACAAAAAACCGTCTCATAAGGTGGCCCCCTACCTAATTAATTGAAATAATGCCCCAAGCCCCCGGCACCGATTGACGTCACCGCCTGCCTTGCCGATCGCGGTTTGCATTATTACACTACGAGTGTGGTTACTTTATTTCACGTCTTCTAAGGATGTCAACGCGCGTTTCGCGAACTTGCAATTGTTCGAGCACTGATGGACGAGGCCACAGTCGAATCCGCGTCGGGGAATCCTGCCAAGCAATAATCTTTAACCATCCTTACTAATTACCGTAAGTAACTTCACAATCGGAGGGGACGATGCCGCTGACGCGTGAAGATAACGACCTGTTGACCCGAGTCGGACCCGAGACAACCATGGGAAGGGTTCTCCGAAGGTACTGGACGCCGGCTTTTCTGCTTTCTGACATCCCGACTCCGGATTGTCCACCGATCGGAGTCACCATCCTCGATGAGGATTTTGTCGCGTTTCGAGACTCGAACGGTAGAGTCGGCTTCCTAGATGAGCTCTGTTGCCACCGCAATGCGTCGCTCACCTACGGGCGCGTCGAAGAAGGCGGGCTTCGGTGTCTTTACCACGCGTGGAAGTTCGCTACCGACGGCACGATCATGGAGGCGCCAAACTGCGAGAGTATGGGAATATTGCGCCAGGTGAAGCAAGGCAGCTATCCCGTGCGGGAAGCCGGAGGTCTCGGTTGGGTGTACCTCGGCCCCCCCGAATTCGAGCCGCCATTTCCCACGTTCCCCTGGATGTCCTCGGAGGCGAGTTACGACGTCAACGAAGCGGTGCTCGACTGTAACTGGGTCCAGCTGCAAGAGGGTTCGCTCGACTCATCGCACCTTGGGCTGCTTCACCTCGACACCGTCGCTGGGATGCGTCCCGGTCCCCGGATGGTCGGCTCGCTTTATATGTCTGGCGAGCCATGGGTCGAAGGTGGGTACGGCGACAGCCTTTTTAAAGGCGACGGCATGCCAAACACCGATGATAACAACCCCCCAATTTACGTCGAGGACACGCCATTTGGCTTCCAGTACGCGGCCGTTCGACGCACGCACGACGCGACGACGAAGTACGTCCGGATCACGGCGATGGCGATGCCGTACTCAGCGCATATAGGAGGGTCGACTACTGGCGCGATCATCGTGGTTCCTCGCACCGACACTACGAGCTCCTTCATCAGCGCTCGTCGGATAGGTGAAGGTATTGAGCGGCGGATGCACCCCGAGGACGAAGCGGCGCCTTCGGAGACGCGTGAGCACCGCTTTCCCCAAGATGGTCGCAAGTACACGCTTCCGGCGCAGAACCGTGCAGCGATGTCGTCCAAAAAGAGTTTTGCCGGGTTCCCGGGCGGTAATCGTCCTCAGGACGCCGCCGTGCAGGGAGCGAACTCTCGGAACCCGATCTTTCCACGGAACACGGAGCATCTGGTTGGGGCGGACATGGCCGTGTTGCGCTTCCGCAGCATCCTTTTCGAAAACGCCGTGCGGCTCGAAGCAGGCGAGCCACTTCTGGGCCTCGGCGAGCGCTACGACTTCACCCAGCTCCAGGGTCACAGCGGCACCGTCGACGTTGATGCCGGATGGGAAGACCTCGTTCCTGGAAATGGCGTCAAGGGACCGCTACCTGTCCGACAGGAGCGCGTCAACGTCTGACAAACGCGCTGGTGCTTTTCTTGACCGCTGATGACCGCCGTCGACCACTGGTCGCGACCCTGCCGCGTCAGATTCGCGTCAGATCACCACGGATCGAATTGACGGCAAACATCGCGTTTCTGGAACAGCGGTGACCTCCACGATCCGATCCTCGTCTTGGGTGAGGTGCTGTTGGCTCTATGAACCCCGGGTGACCCACATAACCATTGATCTGGGGTAGGCCGAATTCGTCGGGGAGTCAACGCTATCAGCGAGCGAGCGAGCGACCTGAAGCCAGTTGTTCGGAGGTAACGAGCTGCTCGGGGCCTCCGACGAGGACCAGCTTGGAGCCAGCGCGCGTGATTTCGCGAAGCAGCGCGTCGAGGTCGTCGGTCGACGCCATCGTCGCCTCGTCGAGTACGACCACGTCGCGGTTCGTAAGTCGCGTTCCGTTCTCCAGGTCGAGGAGGAAACGGGCGAGGGTGCCGGATGGAATGCTCGCCTCCTCGTGAAGGACCGCGGCCGCCATTGCCGAGGGCGCGATCCCGACGAGTCGGTAGCCGGCGCGCTCCCATCCCTCGCGGGCCGTGTCGAGGGCACGTGACTTCCCCGCCCCAGTCGGTCCGACGAGCAGCGCAACGCGCTCGCCGCCGGTGAGGAGCTCGTGCAGGGCACGGCGCTGGTATTCACCGAGCGAGGAGAGGTTAAGGACCGAACCCTTCAGGCCTCACTGGGGGTCAAGAGGTCCCGGGTTCAAATCCCCGCAGCCCGACAAATTGAGCTTGAGAGCGGATGGGCTGGAGCGGTACGTCACCCGGCAGTCCCTGTTAAGAAACTCGTGAGAACCAAAACGTTCTAGCGGAGGAAAATGCCAACCAAGCCCGAAGGTGTCTCCCCGCGACAAGCGGCGCCAAGTGGTACTTCAAGGTCACCGTCGCCAAGGACGCATTGACTGGACGTCGGGAGCGACTGACTCAGCGCGGATTTCGTGCGGCGACCGAGGCCGCGAAGGCTCGGCACGAAATC
This sequence comes from Acidimicrobiales bacterium, assembly GCA_036510575.1. Taxonomy (GTDB): domain Bacteria; phylum Actinomycetota; class Acidimicrobiia; order Acidimicrobiales; family Bog-793; genus DATCDR01. The sequence goes on from DATCDR010000236.1 coordinate 16,700, forward strand.
CTCTCGAAATTTGACACCGGGCTCGTGAAGCGGGCGCGGGGATCGCTGATGGTCGATCGACTTGACGGTGACCAATTTGGAGTGTTGCATTGACCATTGTCAATGTCAGACGAGACGAACGGGAGGAAAGATGCCGGCGAAACGCTCTCGGCCCGCCCTCATCGAGCTAGATGCCGACGCGCTCTGTTGCGCCTCGCTGATCGAGGCGCCCCTCGGCGAGGCCGAGGCGAACGAGCTGTCACACGTGCTCGACGCGCTCGCTGATCCGATTCGACTGCGTCTCCTCTCACTTGTGGCCGCGCAGGGG
>DATCDR010000237.1:0-4521 GCA_036510575.1 Acidimicrobiales bacterium
GGCGAGTTGCCCGTAGCGTTCGAGAAACACCGCCTCACTGTGTGCGAGCGCGACTGCCTCCGCGAGCTTCTCGCGTGCTTCGCTTACCGCCATCTTCGCCATGGCACGGATTGTACAACAACTGCGACAAAATGTACGCACGCACAACTAGCCGCGCTGGACGCGTTCCTACGCACCTCTAAAGCACGCCCCTAGCTGGCTCACACGTGGCGCGCTACTCCGGTAAGTCATCTGGAATGAGCCACACCAACTGGACGAGCGCCCAACAACAAGGCAGGTCAGCAACTTATAGCCCACCATTTCGACGCCGTAATCGAGGACAAATCCGCAGGTTCTGGGTTCAAGTGCCAGGGGGCGCGCACCATATAGAGGCGCACGTAAATGCCAATTCAGAGCTGCGCGTCTCATTGGCTCCGCCTTCTGAAAATTGGCGTGGCAGAGCGAGGGATACAGCCAGCGCTAAGAAGTTCCCCTGAATCGGCCGTAATGCTCCACGATGGGAGTGTCAACCATAACGACTCTTCAAGAGGCTGCTCCATCGGTCTGCATTCGGTGGAGGTCTGGCGCCGCTGGAATGATCCCCGGGTGCCGGCCACATCCCACCTATCGACGGTTGCTCGAAACCTGCGTGGCACGCTGCAATTCGGAGAAGACTTCGTGAGCGCGGCGAGCACTCAAGTGATCGCGTCGAGGAACCGCCGCCGAAGGAGTCCAATGCCACTGCTGTCTGGTCGCCTCGGAAACCCGTTCGCGAGAAGGGCGATGTCGTTGCTCGCGCTTACCTCCCTCGTCGGATACCTCAGCCTTGTCGAAGCGTCGGGTCCTGCCAATGCCATCACCGGGCCGTACACGACGGTGTTCCTCGGGAACATCACCTCGACGACGAACGCTGCTATCTCGAATGATCCTCCTGGCGACCCGAATCGCACTGCAGCCGACCCAAGCGCGGTGGTTTCTGACTCGCATGGGAACCTGATCTTCGCTGACAGCGACGGCGCAATTGTTCTGCTTCAAGAAAGCGCGGCGAATCCCGGGTACCCAGTTGACTCGCTGTACGTGTGGGAGCCCGGCGAGACCCGCGTGCTTGGCGGCGGAGGTTCAGATGCGCTCGAGGCGTCCGGGACACCCGCGCTGTCCACCGATCTAGGCACGCCATCGGCAGTGGCTCTCGACCCTTCGGGCAACGTCGTATTCGCCGACAACTCAAACGGCGTCGTCGGTGTCCTCGCGGTCAGTTCCCTCGAGCCCGCGCATCTCCACCTCGGCGGGACCTGGCAGGTTGGCGACGTCTACCTGCTCGCAGGTGACCCGAGCGGCGCGTCCCCAACGACTTCTGGCTCTATCGCTGTCGCAACCGCTTTGACGGCGCCTGGAGGCTTGGTAGTCGACGTGAACGAGAACGTTGTGATCGCCGACTCCTCCGAGGTGGAGGTGCTCGCCGAGAACACTTCTATTCCCTACACCTCCGCGAGCGCGACGGTCGGCGACCTTTATGTGATCGCAGGCGGAGGAGGATCGGCACCGACAACTTCGGGAACGCTCGCTACCTCGACGCAGCTTGGAGCGGTCGGCGTTGCAGCTGGCGCCGCTGGTGACCTCGTCGTCGCGGACGAAAATGGGGGCGAAGTGCTCGTCCTCGCCGAGAGCTCCAGTTCCGTCTATGGGATCGCGAGCCCAGCTATCGACCACATGTACGTCATCGCTGGAGGCGGTGTGACCGTGCCTTCAGCGTCAGGGCTCTCCGCAGACTCGAGCTCGATCGATCCCGCTGCCGTCGTCGTCGACGCTGATGGCAACGTGCTCATTGCCGACGAGGCCAACGGCGCGGTCGAAATGCTCGCCGAGAGCACGTCCTCGCTCAATGGCATCTCAAGCCCGTCGATCGGCAACGTCTATCGCGTCGCCGGCGGTGACCTGCTTCCGGAGATCAGCGGAGTTCCGATGACCGAGACCGACTTCACGCCGTCGAATATCAGCGTCGATACCCACGGCAATATTCTCGCCGTGGATCAGTCGGCCGAGCAGATCCAGCTGCTCTGCACGGCGTCGTGCGCCAGCTACACGGTTACTGACCCGCCGGACCCGTTCACGACTCCGGCGATCGACGATGCGTACGTGATCGTAGGATCGAGCCCGGACTACTCCGCTGTCTACAATGCCCAACCGCAGTTTGATTGGCAAGGCGCGCAGGGTCAGCTTGTCGACGACAACGCTGGCAACCTAGTCGTTGCCGATCCCGGCCATCATGCGATTGAACTCGTATGGCTTTCGCATTCGGAGACGTCTGCCTACCAGCTCTCAACCCCGCGGAACGCAGCGACCTACCTGATCGCTGGTGCAGAGAGCGGTGATCTCCCGCTAAGCACCAGCGGATCGCCCGCGACCGCCACAGAACTTCCCAACCCGACGGGTGTCGCCGTCGACGCGGCTGGGAACGTGTTGATCTCGGACTCGACCTTGGGACGGTTAGCCGTATTGGCCGAGGGTGCGACACCCGCCTATGGCATCTCCCCAGGATCCTGGACCGACGGTGACATCTATCTACTTGCCGGTGGAGGGCTGAGCACACCCGGTCCGGCCGGCATCGCCGCGACTGACGTGTCGCTCAGTTCTCCTGGTGAGCTGGCAGTCGACCCAGCGGGCAACGTGATCTTGAGCGAGAACGTGGCGTCGGCGATCGACGTTGTCGCCGAGAGCTCGTCTGCGTCCTACGGAGTGACCTCGGGCGCCTGGCATGTCGGTGACGTCTATCGCATCGCTGGAGACTCGAGCGGCTCGACTCCCGCACCCTCAGGGACGGTCGCCACCTCGACCGACCTCTTAGGCGTGCAGTCCATCGCGGTCGACAGCTCGGGAAACGTCCTTATCGGCGAGAACTTCGAAGTTGATGTCATCGCCGAGGCAAGCGCGGCTGCGTACGGCATCGCACAGGGCTCATGGAACAAAGGCAGCTTGTACGTGATCGCAGGCGATGACTCCTCCGGGCCTCCTACCGCGACGGCGAGTGGCTCCGAGGCGCTCTCGACCCCGGTCGACCCGACTGGGCTGGCGATCGATCGCGATGGCAACGTCGTTATCGCCGACACCCTCAACTTCTCAGTCGACGTGCTCGCAGAGAACTCGACGGTCGTCGGTTACGGGATAACAGATTGGATTCCAACGGACTTGTACATGGTGGCCGGATCACCAGCCGGTTCGACCTTCCCGTGGGCGTTCACCTCGCCAGCCGACACGAACTGGCTCCCCGCTGGCGTGGTGGCCGACCCGATCAATGGGCTGGTCGTCGCGGATGCCGCCTCGGGCGACTTGGAAACCTATCTCAGCGAGCCTTCCGCGGTTCCGGCCGTGTTCGGCACACCGGGCACAGGCTCGGTCTCGCTGTCTTGGTCGCCACCGACTATGCAGAGCACAGAGGAAGCGACGGTTCCGAGTTACACCGTCGAGGTATATCCGACGGGGTCGAACACCTCGATCAAGTCCCAGGGCGCCGGCACAGCAGACTCGACCAGTGTCGGAGGACTAAGTCCGGGAAGCAGTTACCAGTTTACCGTCGTCGCCTCGAACCAAATTGGCGAGGCCCAGCCGTCGGCGAAGAGCGCGTCGATCCTTCTTCCGGCAACACCAACGACGACGACGATCCCCCCGAGCGTGCCAACGACAACGAGCCCTCCGACTTTCCCGTCAACGGTGACGACGACTCCGCCAACGGTGACGACGACCACGAGCCCTCCGCTTTCGCTGGTTCCATCACCAAAGCTCGTGTCGGTGACGAAGTCCAACGTCGCCATGACGGTGTCGGCACCGCGTTCGGTGTTCGCAGGCGCAAGCATCGAGTACTCCTTGGTTCTCAAGCCCGCCAGGAGTGGATCGCAGATGACGGGCACGCTTACGGCATCGACGCGGGTCTCGAAAAAGGTCAGGGGCAGAACAGAAACGACAACGCTTGACCTTGGGAAGGCCTCCGTGAAGTCCACGAAGGTCTCTATCACCCTAAAGACCAACGAGCTCGGACTCGGCGCACACACGATCACCTTGACCTACAGCGGCAACTCGAGGCTGAAAGCGGCCTCGAGCAGCCAGTTCATCGCGGTAAAGCCAGCGATCGCCCGGCGTTGACGCGTTCTGCACGTCGCTAACTAACGAGCCGACTCCGTGCCCTCGGTAGTGAGCAGAATCCACGTTGTTGGCCGCGCTCGTCTCCCATACGGCGAACCAGCGAGGCTAGATGAGGTCGCTATTCGAGGACGCAAGCAGCACTGGAGTGAGCCCCATCAGCTGGTGGAGCTTGAAGATTAAAGCCCAGCTCAGCACCTTTTCCATCTAGACGATGTATCGAGGGCCCTTATCCGCAGGTCCTGGGTTCAAGTCCGAGGGCGCAGCAGCTGTTGCCGGCTTCGTTGTCTGCACATGACATGGCGACGCTCGGCGCGCACGAGCTGGCCGACCTCACTGCACACGGTGGCCCCCTGACGTTGCACGGCACGGGTTAGTCCTTCGTGAGCTCGGCGACGGCGCGCTTCG
>DATCDR010000238.1:0-3370 GCA_036510575.1 Acidimicrobiales bacterium
CTGCGGAACGCGTTCCCCTGAACAACCGGGGCCCCTGCGCCAGACCCGATCAGGCAGCACCGACGGCGTGACATTCGAAATGGGATCTCCTCGAACCGGGGCGCTTCACGCCCACGGTTCGGGCACATCCCGGTCGTCACAGGCAGACAGGAACTCAAGCTTTCAACCGACGTAGTCGGGAGTCGGATGAATGATCCGGGCTAGTCAGGCTGCGACGTTGTTGAGCCCGGCCAAAGCCGCATCGTCGAGGACGACGTCGGCGACGGCGAGATTCTCTTCGAGGTGGCCAAGCGACGAGGTGCCTGGGATGAGCAATACGAGCGGCGCCTGCGCGAGCAGCCAAGCCAGCGCGACCTGGGCAGTGGTGATGCCAAGACGAGTCGCCGCCTCACGGACGGCCGCGACGTCGTGCACGCTCGCCTCACGGGCAAAGGCGGAGCCGAGCGGGAAGAAGGGCACGAACGCCACCTCATCTTCCCGACACCGCTCGAAGAGGTCGTGGCCATCGCGCGACATCACGTTGTAGGCGTTCTGGACGCAGGCGACCTCGCACCGCTCCTTGGCCAAGAGGTACTCCTCGAGCGTCACGTTGCTGAGACCGATCGCGCCGATCAGGCCTTCGCGTTGCATCGACACCATTGCGTCGACCTGCTCGGCAAGCGCTACCTCGGTATCTGGATGGCGCCGAAGGTTCACAACTGGGACCTGATCGAGCTCGAGCGTTCGCAGATTCGCCTCGACCCCCGCACGGAGTTCCTCGGGTCGCTGCGCGCCAAGCCACTGACCCTTCTCGTCACGGGAGGCTCCCACTTTGGAGACGATCACGAGCTCGCTAGCGTATGGATGAAGCGCTTCACGGATCAGCTGGTTGGCGACGTCAGGGCCGTAGAACTGCGCAGTATCGATGTGATCGACCCCTGCCTCGATTGCTCGGCGCAGCACCGCGATCGCAGCGTCTCGATCCTTCGGTGGTCCAAAGACACCTGCGCCAGGAAGTTGCATCGCACCAAAGCCAACGCGGTGAACGGGGCGGCCGGCTAGCAGCACGGAGTCATTCGCCATGATCGACCCTGCTTAGCACGACATCGCGGCCTCGCCGACGGCGCGAGACGTCGGCCCAACGAGGACCCTCATACACCTTTTGGATCAGATCGCGGCCGCAGAGACGACGCGCTCGTGAGAAAATCGATCGCGCGCCGGGCGGAACCCTCGGACGACACGACGACGACCAAAGGACACGAGGATGCCAACTACCAACCCGATGCAGCTCGGCATGATCGGACTCGGACGCATGGGAGGAAACCTCGTCCGTCGACTGATGCGCGACGGCCACGACTGCGTGGTCTTCGACGTGAATCCCTCCGCCGTCGCCGGACTCGAGAACGACGGCGCGACCGGGGCCGCGTCCATGGCAGATTTCGTGGCCAAGCTCACCGCGCCGAGAGCGGTGTGGGTGATGGTGCCGGCAGGCGACATCACGAGCAAGACCATCGAGGAGCTCGCGTCGCACCTCGAGGCAGGCGACTCGATCATCGACGGGGGGAACTCGTACTACCGCGACGACATCCGCCGCGCCAAAGAGCTCTCCAAGCGGGACATCCACCTCGTCGACTGTGGGACGAGCGGCGGGATCTGGGGAATTGACCGGGGATATTGCCTGATGATCGGCGGCGAATCCGCCGTAGTCGAGCATCTCGACCCGATCTTTAAGACCATCGCTCCAGGAATCGACTCCGCTGAGCGCACACCTGGGCGGACCGGTGCTCCTAGCCAAGCAGAGAACGGCTACCTGCACTGCGGCCCGAATGGCGCGGGACACTTCGTGAAAATGGTCCACAACGGCATCGAGTACGGGATGATGGCCTCCTTCGCCGAGGGCCTCAACATCTTGCACAACGCGAACGCGGGGAAGCCGGAACATCTCCACAGCGAAGGCGATGCGGAAACCGCGCCGCTCGAAGCGCCGGAGTTCTACCAGTTCGACATTGACACCAGCGCAGTCACCGAGGTTTGGCGACGCGGCAGTGTCGTCGGCTCGTGGCTGCTCGACCTGACGGCAGCGGCGCTGTTCGAGTCACCGGAGCTCTCTGAGTTCGCCGGCAGGGTCTCCGACTCAGGTGAGGGTCGCTGGACCTCGATCGCCGCCATCGACGAAGGCGTACCGGCCCCGGTGCTCACCAGTGCGCTCTACTCGCGCTTCGCGTCTCGAGGTCTCGACGACTTCGCGAACAAAGTGCTGTCCGCAATGCGGAAAGGCTTCGGCGGCCACGACGAGAAGGCGAACTGACCGCCCCCTCGAAGTAGCGAACCGCTCACGCAGCTCTGGCGAGGATGCCCGTTCCCGACTCGACGAAGGCACTCCTCGCGTTGGTTGTGCCACTAGCGGCGGCACTGGCGCTTGGCGCCGCGCTCCTCGTCTCCTTCGGCGGAACCTCAGGCGGCGCTCCCGTTTACGGGCGCGTACCTGCGCCGCGCCCGGTTGGCGCCGGTCCATCACCTTCCCCGAGCCCTGGTTGTGCCGAAGGACAGCACCCGACAGCTCCGTCCCACCCTGGCTCCGAACTCGTCACCGTCGGCCCCGAACCGACATCGGTGACTGCGCTCTGGCTTCCAGGACTTAATTGGCTCTCCTGCTCATTCCGTGGGTGAGGTAGAGCGAGCGACCGCCGGTCAACGAAGATGGGGCGGTGGAGAACGCCGCGTCGCGATGGGAGCCTGAGGACGATGAGGAGTACGAGTCGGCGAACGCCGAGCTGAAGCGGCGCTTCGCCGTGTGGGCCATACGTGGTGATGGTGCTTTCGATCCCGATCTTCCGGAGGGCCTCCTCCACTACAAGTGGGGATACGTCGACGGCCACCTCACCCGATGGACACGTCGTGATCTGAGCGAGATCTACCTCGAGCTCTATCCGGCCAAGGTGATGGCAGAGCTGGGCGAGCTCGACGAGATCCTCGCCGAGGCGAGGACGTTTCTCACCTTTCTCGCCGAGACCGGGCTTCTCGACGAGGAGAGCGAACCGGTCGAGATCCTCCTCGACCATGTCGGTTCGATCGAAGGACGGTTCCGGACCACCATGGCCGACACCTCGCGCTACAGCTTCGGCAAGCGCCTCTGGAGCGAAGCGGCCAAAGAGGGAGTGCGGCCCGACGACCGCGGTGCGGTCGAGGCGTTCATGGCGCGCTTTAACGCCCGGCCTCGCGCCGAGCGGGACGCGATCCTCGGCGAGGCTGTGAAGTCAGGCAGTCGCCGAGCACCGACGGGTCGGTTCACTCCTCCTGGGACCCCTCCCCGCGCCAGTTCAGGGAAGCGCCGCAAGCGCCGGCGATGAACGGGCCCGGCAGCGGCGGGCAGTAGCCACCACGGTCGAGG
>DATCDR010000239.1:0-5108 GCA_036510575.1 Acidimicrobiales bacterium
ATCCACACCCCGCACAACTCCGAGACCGAGCACGCGTTCGACGCCGCGGCGCTTGCCCGGATGAAGCCAACGGCGATCCTCATCAACACGGCGCGCGGGCCGATCATCGACGAGCCGGCGCTGATCGCCGCGCTGCGCGACGGCGTGATCGCCGGTGCAGGTCTCGACGTTCTCGAGCAGGAGCCCCCGGCGCCGGACAATCCCCTTTTGACGATGGACAATGCGGTGGTTACGCCGCACGTGGCGTCGGCGACGACGCGAATGCGGCCAGAGACCCGCCGGCGAGCGGCACGTGAAGTGGCCATGGTCTTGCGGGGCCGCTGGCCGATGAGCTGTGTTAACCCGAACGTGCTACCTCGCGTACAACTCGATAGGTGGCAGCCCTACCCGATGAATCGAGGTCCCAACCGATGAATGTTGCTCGCGCTATCGCCAAGGCGATGAAGGCCGAGGGTGTCGACATCCTCTTCGCCTACCCGGTGAACCCGCTGATCGAGGCGGCGGCCGAAGAGGACATCCGCACGATCATCGTCCGACAAGAGCGCACTGGCCTGCACATGGCCGACGCTTACTCGCGCGTCACCTCCGGCGACAAGTTCGGGGTCTTTTGCATGCAGCACGGACCTGGGTCCGAGAATGCCTTCGGTGGTGTGGCGCAGGCCTTCGGGGAGTCGGTGCCGATCCTCATCGTCCCCTCCGGCTACCCCCGCCGTCTCGCGAACTACTACCCGAACTTCAACTCTTCGCTGAACATGCGGAACATTACGAAATGGGCCGAGCCGCTCACGATGGCCGAGGCGATCCCCGAAGTGATGCGACGGGTGTTCTCGCAGCTGCGAAACGGCCGTCCCGGTCCTGTTCTCCTCGAGGTACCTGCCGACCTGTGGGGAGCAGAGGTTCCAGACACCTGGACCCATACCAGGACCTTCACCGCGAAAAGTGGCCCGGACCCCGCGTCGGTCGAGGAGGCCGCGCGGGTGCTCGCCGCAGCGGAGCGGCCGGTGATCTACGCCGGTCAGGGCGTGCACTGGTCCAAAGCCTGGGACGAGCTGAAGGCTCTCGCCACTGCTTGGAACATCCCGGTCACCACCTCGATCGAGGGTAAGAGCGCATTCCCCGAGGACCACCCTTTCTCGCTCGGAAGCGGTGGGCGCGCCAATCCGCGGCCGGTGAAGCGCTTCCTCGCCGACGCGGATGTGATCCTCGGCATCGGCTGCAGCTTCGCGCTCACCGGGTTCGGTGTGCAGATGCCAGAAGGCAAGACGATCATTCACGCGACGCTCGATCCGCGTGATCTGAACAAGGACGTCGAGGTGCAGTACGCGCTCATCGGTGACGCCAAACTGACGCTCGCCGCCCTTACCCAGGCGATGGCTGGGCTCGATCGCTCGAAAGCCGACGCCCGGCGAGACGTGCCGGAGCAGATCGCGGAACTGCGCGAGGCGTGGCTCGCCGAATGGGCTCCCCGTCTGACAAATGACGAGGCACCGATCAACCCGTACCGTGTGATCGCCGAACTGAATGCGATGGTCGACAAGAACCGGACGATCATCACCCACGACGCCGGCAGTCCCCGTGATCAGATGACGCCGTTTTGGCAGTCAACCGCGCCGCTTAGCTATATCGGGTGGGGCAAGACCACCCAGCTTGGTTACGGCCTCGGTCTCGCTATGGGAGCCAAGCTCGCCAAGCCAGATCACCTGTGCATCAACGTCTGGGGGGACGCGGCCATCGGTTTCACCGGTATGGACCTCGAGACCGCGGCGCGTGAGCGCATCCCGATCTTGTCGATCCTTCTCAACAACTCCTCGATGGCCATCGAGATTCCAGTCATGCCGGTCTCGCAGCTCAAGTACGGATCGACGGATATCTCGGGCAACTACGCCGATATGGCGAGAGCATTCGGCTGCTACGCCGAGCGGATCACCGACCCGGGTGAGATCGCAGCCGCACTAAAGCGGGGGATCGACGCCACCGAAACCGGGCAGCCAGTGCTGCTCGAGTTCATCACCGACAAGGAGATCGCAACCTCTCTCGAGTAGTCCGCAGCAGAGATCGAAGAGGCTGACGAGGCACCCCTCGGCGTCTCAGGCGACAGGGGATCACACCGCGGCAGAAGCATCGGCCAAGCGAGTGGAGGAAAGCGGATTAGCCTCGCTCGTCCTGCAAGCTGGGGGACACTCCACCGACTCGTTCTGTGATCAGCCAGCTTCGTTGGCGCAGATGTTTCGACACTCGCCGAGGCCTTCGATGAAGGTGCGCACGACCTGCCCGGGCCGGAGAAAGCGCGGGGGCTGTCTGGTGAAGCCCACACCTCCAGGTGTCCCGGTCGAGATGAGGTCGCCCGGTTTCAGCGTCACGATGTCCGAGCAATACGAGACGAGTTCAGCCGAGCTGAACACGAGTTCGCTCGTGCGGTCGTGCTGAAGCAGTTCGCCGTCGACCTCGCAGCCGACCTCGAGGTCGAGGGCATCACCGAGTTCGTCGCCAGTAACGAGAAAGGGTCCGACCGGGGTCGTATCCTCGAAGGTCTTGCCCTGGGTGGAGTTGTGGGTTCGGAGCTGATAGTCGCGAACGGAGATGTCGTTCGCCACGGTGTAGCCGGCGATCACCGAGAGGGCGTTGGCGGCGGGCACGTGCCGAGCCACGCGTCCGATCACCACGCAGAGCTCCACCTCCCAGTCAACCTGGTCTGAGACGATCGGCAGGACGATGTCGTCGTGCGCACCGATCAGCGCCTCGGTGAACTTGGAGAACAGCGTGGGGTACGTAGGCAGTGGCGTGCCCGTCTCAAGCAGATGGTCTCGGTAGTTGAGTCCGACCCAGAGTGTCTTCGTCGGCCGGGTGACGAGCGTGGCGAACTGCGCAGTGGCGAGCGGAACAGATTCGCCCGTCTCGTCGTGAGAGGCACGATCTCGGTCGGGTTCGGCGAGCAGTGCGCCGACGTCGTGCGATCGAAGCAGAACGAGGTCTTCTCCTTCGAGGCGCGTCGCTTGAGTGCCGTTTGGGGTCCGAATAGTCGCGAGTCGCACTAGTCCCTCCTCCTCCGACGGCCGCTGCGTAAAGCCTAGGACTTGCTTGAGGAGCGATGCAGGCCGAATGGGAGAGCCGCGGCGGCCCAGGTATCGATGGCGGGTCGTTAGCCATTCGTATCCTCCTCGGATCTCTCGCCCTACTGTCGTGAACCTCGCCATCGACGCGCTCACACGACGTCAGGCACACGGTCCAGCTGGGCTCAGCCGGACGCGTCCATTTCGTACCACAGACCGCCGTTGAGGTTGATGGCGTTACCTGAGGCTTGACCAGGAGCGGAATCTCCAACGTAGGTGTAGAGCGGATGCCCGTCGTAGGTGGCCTGTAACTCGCCGCCCGATCGCTTGATCGTTCCGAGCGCACCAGTCACCCCGGGTGAAGCGCTAGGAGTGCCGATGACTGGAGGCCAGTACGCGGCGCAGGTGCCGTAGCAAGTCGACTTGGTCTTCGAATCGGGGACGAACCAGTAGAGGGTGAAACCCTTGGCATTGGTGATGACCTTCACCCCATGAATCCTCGTGAGCTTGAAGACGGCCTCCGAGGTGTGAGTAACAGTCGGTTCCGCGGCCGAGAGCGCGGCACCGAGGAGCCCCGCGGCGAGTGCTGCGAACACCGCCACCGCCCATCCAGCCTTCGGGATGCCCATCTGGACTCTGTCGAGCAGGCGATTCTCATCTGGTGCCGATATCACCGGTCGGTGCTCATCAGCGGAGAGGGCGACGCTCGCCAGTGCAGAGAACGCGACTATTTCGATGATCCCGGCCACGACGCCGACTGCGGTGCGGACCTCCCGAAACCCGAAGAGGCCGATCCACAACGAGAGGAGATACCCACCGAGCGTCGAAAGCGCGAACCCCGCGCCCGCGGCCGCGAGCAGCCTGCTCTTTGACGCAAGGACCATCACCCCGAAGGCAAATGCTGCTATCACCTGACAAAGGAACAGCCAGCCGATGGTCGGGACCGTGCGATAGCCCGTTAGGTACAAGTCGAGGTGGATCGCCCCGGTCGCGACAAGCAGCCCCGCCCCGACTATTCGCGCGAACAGACGCTGGTGGTTCTTCAAAATGCGGTACCCCCGCTCTGGGTAGACGACGGCGTCGAAGGCGAGCCGCCCCCTGAGCCACCGCCGGTCGAACCGCACGCAGCAGTGACGATGCTAGGCGCAGCGACGATCGCGATTGGGGTAATCCGTCTAACGATTCGGACGTATGACGTTCGGTTGGGCACTTGATCTCCCGTTGTACTTGGGCGTTTGGGTGGAACTCGACTAGCCGTCGCGAATCGCGCAGCGGCGGCATCGCCTTCGATCACATGAGCCTCGAGGTTGGTCGCGGGCAATCTCCTCACAGTTCGAAGCCGAGCGCGTGAAGAGCTCGTCGCCGAGTCCGTCGGCGCGAGCTCGTCGAGAATTTTCACAACTCAGAAGGCAGTTCCGCCGCCTGAGGGCATCGTGGTCGTCGTCGACTTCGGCGGCGCGGTAGTCGAGGTTGTCGACGTCGGCGAGGTCGTAGCGGTTGTCGGCGAAGTTGTGTCGGTTGTCGGCGACGTTGTCGGTGTCGTCGATGCCGTAGGAGTCGAGGACCCAGACGATGACACAGGTGTCCCGCTCGTCTCGCCACTCGAGGTGAGCGTCTTCGGCTTCGCCGTCACAATGGCGGACCAGGTGCCCCACGCATCCTTTAGGCCGTTGCCGCGCACCTGTCCGGCGGCGGTGTCTTCGAGAAAGTGGTACAGCGCTCTGCCGGAGTAGGTCACCTGCAAGGCACCACCGGCAGCCCTTATCGCCCCGAGCTTCGCGGCACTGACCCCAGTGCCGGCTGTCGCCTTCGTTACGCCCTTTGGCAATACGAGTTCCGGCCAGTACTTCAAGCACTGGCGGGTGCAGTCTGATTTGTTCAACGTGTAGAGCGTCTTGCCGCTGACGAGGATCGTCCCGAGCTTGGAGTTCTTCGCCGTAGAGACCACGATCTTCTTCGCCGTGGTCTGGTTGGTTGCAGCCCCAGCGGTGCTGAGCGCGAAGATCGACGCGGCGACACCTCCAGCCGCAACGAGTGCCACTGCGATGCGCCCTGCGG
>DATCDR010000240.1:0-31046 GCA_036510575.1 Acidimicrobiales bacterium
CTACCGCGGGGATATCAAGGACCACGGAACCATTGATGCCCGTCAAGGTCCCGCCGGAGCGGAGCGAGAAGCTCGCCCCTCCCGAGAAGTTGGTGGCTCCGTTGTACCACATTGGGCCGAAATCACTCGTTGCTGCCCCGAGGCAGCTCGGATCGAACTCCAGCTTGTAGCTGTCGGCCGGAAGATTGGTGATGTCGTAGACCCCGCAGCGTTCGCGTTGGCGAGCGCTTCGTAGTAGCCGTTGGTACCGGCGTAAGCCTCTACGCACACGTTGGCCGAACTCGTTGCCCCCGTCGCGCTATCGGTGCCCCATATCGACCCGCCGGAACCAGAACAGCGTTGATGCCGCTCGCCACTGAATCGGGAGCGACGATTTCGATGACTCCTGAATCGCTAAGCGCTCTATTCACTTCTACATCACGGTCGACAACTGATTTGACCTCTACGAGCGTCGGTATGGGAGTGTCGCCGTCTCGGACCTAGGCGCTCAGCTGACCAGCGAGGGCGTCACGGGTCGCGATCACGGCGGCAGTGCCGCTTGCTACGTCACTACCTGGTGGCGGCGAGATCGAGATCGCGCTGACGCCGACCTCGGCGAGAGCGTGCGCGTCAGCGAGCGCCGCGCCAAGGTCCTCGGGCCGGGCGAGGACGCGGCCGGTGACGCCGATCGGCGCGGATCGTGCGGCACCATTTGCGGCAGCCTGCAGACCGTCGATCGTCTCCTTGCTCGGCGGAGCGATCGGCATCCAACCGTCGGCCAGTCGTGCCACGCGCGACATACTGGTCTGGCTCTCGCCGCAGCCAATCCAGATCGGGATCGGCGAGGTCGGCAGCTGCCCTAGCCCGAGATCTTCGATGTCATGGAACTGACCGTGATAGGTGACGAACTCCTCGGTCCAAAGCTGCCGCAATACGACGAGCTGCTCTTCTAGACGACGCCCTCGCGTCGAAAGCTCCTGGCCCATCGCGCGGTACTCGGGTTCGTTCCAGCTGATGCCGACGCCGAGCTCGAATCGACCATCGCTCACCAAGCTGAGTTCCGCTGCTTGCTTGGCGACGAGCACCGTTTGGAACATCGGCAGAATCAAGATCCCGGATCGAAACCGAAGCCGCGTCGTTCTTGCCGCCAGCAGCGCGAAGAGCACGAAGAAGTCGCGAAATGGCACGGCGTAGGTCGAGGCAGGACGCTCATAGCGGCCGAGTCTGCTTGTCAGCACATGTCCGCCGTAACTCACGAAATCGATCCCTGCCTCGTCGAGCTCGCTCGCCGCGCTACGTAGCGCTCCGATGTCGGCAAGCCACTCGCCGTTAAATGATGTGCCGTATTCCATCTCGCTCCTCGCTCAAGCGGCCTTACTCCACCGCCAGTTCATCTCTTTCGCCAAACTGACAACGTCGGTCAGCCGTCCCGAAACCGGCAGCCCGCTTCGCTACTCCCCTAACCGGGTCGACCGCTCGGATCCCCCGTCACACCAATAGACCGCGACCTAAACAGCTAGTCAAATCTTCGGGCGCGTCAAGCCCGATTTCTATCGATGCGCTGCTCGATTTTTAGCGCACGAAGCTTTCGATACGCGATCTTCTTCGCCACATTCCGGATACTGGCCAGGTGGGATTCGGAACGTCGATCGCTTTCTCCTCGCGCCGATGTACTCGGTCGGGCAAGCACCAGACGAACACAGCCTCCGGTATCTCGCGCATCGGTCCGCCCATGGCGAGGCAATGCGTAACTCCCTCGGCGGTCGCTTTGGCAGGTCTCGCGGTCACTCGTATCAGGTGATCCGCACCAAATAGTCGCTATCCCGACTGCCAGCGCATCCCCGCACCGTGCTGGCCTGGCTGTACCGGATCGCCTCGTCACCCCGCCACTCGGCTCGGAACCGACGCGCGGCGTGGTGCGCCGACGGCTGATCGGGCTCCCTCAGCAACCTCCCACCTACAGCGTCTATTCTCACCGCGGTGAATCGCATCCGGAGCCTCGCGCTGCTCGTCCTACCCGCTGCCCTCGCGTTGACACCGGTGCTCGCGAGCGCACAAGCGTCCGCTGCCACCTCAACGTCGTCGATCCTCACCGCCGCAAAGGCCGCACTGGCGCACCAACACGGCGTGCATCTGGCTGTATCGGTCGTGCAAGGTTCTACGACGACGATCGAAGAGGCCGACCTTGGAACTTCAACGGGCGTCGAGTCACTCATCTCTGGCACGGCCAAGGCCACTGTCGTCGTGGCGCCTGGATTCGGCTACATGAGCGGCGACTCGTCCGGACTCACGGCGTTGATCGGCCTGACCGCGGCCGAGGCGAAGAAGCTCGGCACGAAGTGGATGTCGCTCAAGGCCGGTACTACGCCCTACTCAGACCTGAAGACCACCGCGACCCTCCCTGCGGTAGAGGGACTCCTGCCAGGGCTGAAGGGGACGACCTCTTCGACCGAGACGGTTGGAAACACCAAGCTCTACGTCCTCAAGTGGACGACGGCAGCGACCAGCTCATCGCCCAAGCTCACGAATGTGTTGTCGATCTCGATGGGCAAGACGTCGCTGCCCGTGAAAGAAGTAATGACCGACACGACTGCGTCAGAGACCACCGAGTTCTCGAAATGGGGCGAGAGGGTCCTCGTGCATGCTCCGCCTGCGGCCAAGACGGTGCCGTACTCGAGCATCGTCAGCTAGGAAAGAATCCATCCGCGACTACAAGCGGACCTGGACTCGTCGAATTGCACTTCGGCGAACATAGAGATGGGCGCTCAGAAACCTCTTGTCGATACCGACGCGCGTGAGGGCCGACCGTCGTGAGCTGATCCGCCGACCGAGCTTTCGCCGGCGCGATCCCGGAAACGTCCGTCGAGTGGACGTCGTCCGACTCAGACCGGCTCTGGGACCGCCTCGGTCTTGGCAGCGGCTTCAAGGACCTGAGCTAGCACCTGACGAAGCTCATCCTTCGTGATCAGGTTGCGCTGCGTCGACGCTGCGAGCAGCGTCTCAAGCGGGAGGGCAACGTCCGGCCCTATCTCATGGGCGGTCGCCCAGAGCGTGAGCAGTTGGTTGACAACTCGCGAGATAGAGATCAGGCCGTCGCTTTGTGCGGCGAGGAATGACTCAACTGCGAACTTCAGCTGTCCGTCGTTGTTGCTCATCTCTGACCTCCCATGGCTGACGACGCCGTGGCGTCACTTGGGGGATCATCCTAAGGGCTGCGAAGCCGCGCGTGTCGGACGCGCCCGACGCGACGTCGCCGGCTGATCACTAGCGGCGTTGCCGAAGTGCGCGCCGACGTCGATCCAT
This sequence comes from Acidimicrobiales bacterium, assembly GCA_036510575.1. Taxonomy (GTDB): domain Bacteria; phylum Actinomycetota; class Acidimicrobiia; order Acidimicrobiales; family Bog-793; genus DATCDR01. Next base: position 3,283 of record DATCDR010000240.1, read on the forward strand.
GCAACGGCGGCCTCGGCTCGCGAACCCCTCGTTACCTCAACTGGTCGGCAGAATCGACGCCACCGCGTCGGGTCCGACTCGACCCGCTATCAGCCGCCGGTAACGAATCATCCGTGCCGCAGCGTTCACGCACAGCGCGCCGACTAGCTGTTCACCTGAGGTGAAAATCGCGACGAAACGCTCCTCGTCGAGGCCACCCTCGACGACTCCTGCGAACTCACCGGCGACGCCGACATACTGGATCTTCTTCCCGTACTGGTCAGACCAGAAGTACGGGACGGCCGAGAACGGCTCCGCCGATTCTGCCCCGTGCACCAACGTCTTCGCCGCCCAATCTGCCTGCTCGACCGCGTTCGCCCAGTGCTCGACTCGAAGCTCCCGATCAAAGAGCGGGTTGTACCAGCGGGCGACGTCACCGACCGCAACGACGTTCTCGGTTCCAAGAGCCAGTCCTGTCGCCGCGCACACGACACCGTCGTTGATCACAAGACCTGAGCCTTCCAGCCAGTCGATGACCGGCGCGGCGCCCACCGCGACCACTAGAACGTCGCAGGGGAACTCGGTGCCGTCTGCGAGCTTGACGCCGGCGATGTTGTCTCCGTCGGCCACGACGGCCTCTACGCCGATGCCGAGACGCACGTCGACGCCGTGGGCTCGGTGCAGTCCCGCGGCCCACATGCCGAGATCGGGGCCGAGTGATCGCATCATCGGGGCGGTGAGTGCCTCGATCACGGTGACGTCGAGATCGAGGCTCCGACACGCTGCGGCCACCTCGCCACCGATCCATCCACCACCGATCACGACAACCTTTGACGCCGCTGCTAGACCATCTCGAAGGGCCAGGCTGTCAGCGAGGGTCCGCAGCATAAATACGCCCCTCAGGCTCGGATCGATGATCGACATCGTTCGGGGCGTCGCTCCAGTTGCGATGACAAGGCCATCAAAGTGCCGAGAGGCCCCGTCGGCGAGGATGATCTCGTGCCGCTCGAGGTCGAGTCGCTCGGCTCTCGTCCCGAGCTGCAGGTCGACCTCGAGATTCTCCTCCATCCGAAGCCGAGCACGCTCGGGCTCCCAGCGGCCCATCAGCACCTCTTTGGAGAGCGGCGGCCGGTCGTAGGGCGGGAAGTGCTCCTCGTCACCGACGAGCGTTACTGCACCCGAGAAGCCCTCTCGCCGGATCGCCTCTACGGCGCGCAGCCCACCGAGCGACGCGCCCACGACCACGATCTCATTCAGCTCGGCCATGCACACTCCCGACTCGTGAACTCACGCGGCGCCAATTCGTCCACGCCCTCCAAACATAGAGCGGCCCCCCGAAGCATCACGCTTTGGGGGGCCGCTCGCAGTTCGTCTCCGGATCACCCGGAGGAGCTTGCTACCTGGTCAAACCTTCGCAAACTGCGGGAAGACCTTGAGGGGGTTGGTGTTGATGATGGCGACCTTGTCCTCGGCGCTCAGCCAGTCGAAGCTGTCGAGCACGGGGATGATGTCGTCACCACTCTTGCCTGGGCCTTCGCCTGCCTGGCGCAGCGCTGCACCAGAGCCGGGAGCCTCGGTTCCAAAGACCATCGAGCCGACGCCGCGCTGGCGGATCGCCGCGGTGAGGAAGTCGAGGTCGTGCGCACAGGTGTCGTAGAAGAGGTTCTCCGAGAGGTCCTTCTGCGACAGGTGGCTGTCGGACTTGATGAAGCGGTTAAGCGCTCCACCGCAGTGGCAGACAACGACCTTCAGCGCAGGGTAGCGCTCAAAGACGTCACTGTTGCTCAGCAGCTGCTGAGCAAGGAACTGCTCCATCACGAAGCCGAGCTGGTAGTTCTGCGGGACGAGGTAGTGCCGCGGGTCCTGGGTGTTGGTGCCGTGCACGATGATGTTCACACCGAGCTCGATCGCCTTCTCCCACAGCGGGAACCAGTAGGGCTCGTTCAGGCCGGGCGTCTCGCGAAGCCCCTTGGGGTCGGGTCCGACGTAGGCGGCTACGAAGCCGTGGTCCTTCACTGCACTCTCCAAGGTGGCGAGCATGTGCGTCGCGTCGGGAGCGTCCTGGTCCTGGGGCAGCTGGGCAGCGCCGAGGAAACGGTCAGGGTGGAAGGTGACCTGCTGCGCGATCGAGGCGTTCACGTGCTCGGTCCAAAGCTCCATCTGGAACTTCGAGAACACCTGGCCGAGCATCAAGAACGGGCGGGGTCCGATGATCTGGACGTCAATGTTGCGCTCGTCCATGTAGGCGACGTGGCGTGCCGCGGCGGCGCGGAACTCCTCCTCGGAGAGTCCGCCACGCCCACTGATGATCGGGCTGCGCGTGATCGAGTTCGATGCGAGCAGCATGGTGGCGTAGACGTTTGACGCCTGTGGCACGCTCACGTGCCCGTGGACGTCTAGAACCTTCGTTCCGTTATACAAGTCATTCCCCTTTTATTGATCTACGTAGGACCATTCAGCACATCGAGAACTGCGGCTCTCGCCCGAGAAAGTCCGAATAATCGGCACGGGATCGAGGGAACCTCGTCGCACGAGGTTACGGATCAGCGGACCCAACATCCACTTGGGGCCATCGAAGCGCGTGTTGAACGTCCTCCCTCCGAAGCGACAGCCTCATGGGCAGATCGCCCCAAAGTGATGTCGTGAGCAAAACGTACCTAGCACTGATCATCTGCGCAACCGCCTCCGCCGAGGCAACGCTGACCTGCATCTTTAGGTCGGGCTAACTCGCTGCTTCTCGTACCGGCTCGGCGTCGGGCACGGCTTGCATCGCAACGGCGCTCGGAGTTTCGTCGAGCGCGCCGAGAAATCCGTCGTGATTTCGGAGGAACTCAGAAAGTGAGTCACCGCCGAACTTTCGTAGCGCTTCATCGGCGAGCACGATCGCCACCATGGTCTCGGCGACGACGCCCATCGCCGGTACCGCGGTCGCGTCGGTGCGCTCGCGAAACGACACCGTCTCTTCTTTCGTGACCACGTCGACGGTGTGCATCACCGGACGAGACAGCGTCGCGAGCGGCTTCATCGCTGCTCGCGCAACGATCAGCCCCCCATGGGAGATCCCGCCCTCGACTCCGCCCGCGCGAGAGGTCTCGCGCACATAGGCGTGGGCGTCTTCGTCCCAGTAGATGGCGTCGTGCGCCACCGAGCCTCGCTGGCTTGCGACCGCAAATCCGTCGCCGATCTCGACGCCTTTGATCGCATGAATGCTCATGAGCGCCTGGGCCAAGAGCCCGTCGAGCTTTCGATCCCAGTGCACGTGGGATCCGAGCCCAACCGGAACGTTGAACGCCAGCACCTCCGCGATGCCGCCTAGTGAGTCGCCCTCTTTCATCGCCGCTTTGATCTCGGCCACCATCGCGTCCGCGGCCAGCGGATCAAAGCAGCGCACCTCGGAGGCGTCAATCGCTGCCAGATCGTCGGGGCCCGGGCGGGTCCCGGGCGCAACCGAGGCCTCTCCGATACGCACCACGTGGCTAAGAATGCTGACGCCGATGTAGGAGAGCAGCTTTTTCGCGAACGTGCCGACGACGACGCGCGCCGCGGTCTCGCGAGCAGAGGCACGCTCGAGGACGTCTCGCGCATCGGCGAAGCCGAACTTCTGCATGCCGGCGAGATCTGCGTGGCCGGGACGGGGCTCGGTCAAGATCTTCGACGGCATGCCAGGCGCCGCCGACATCTCTTCGACCCACTTCGGCCACTCCGTATTACCGATCTCGATCGCCACTGGAGATCCGAGCGTGCGCCCGTGCCGGATTCCCGCGTGGATCGTGAGCTCGTCCTGTTCGAATCTCATGCGGGGCCCACGCCCGTAGCCGAGACGGCGGCGGCTGAGCTCGGCTTGGATCTCGTCCTCCACGATCGGTAGCCCTGCGGGGAGTCCTTCGATGATGATGACGAGCGAAGGGCCGTGCGATTCACCGGCCGTCAAGAAGCGGAGCATGCCCGGCAATCTATCTCCGCTAGACCGCCCCGGCCACATGCCTGCCGCCATTTTGCCTGCGCAAGACCACATTTGGCGCCGGCGGTCCCGTTACGGCGAGAATATGCAGGTGAGAACCGCCCCGTGATCAACAAGGTACTGGTTGCCAATCGAGGCGAGATCGCGATTCGCGCCTTTCGGGCCGCCTACGAGCTCGGCGTGCGCACCGTCGCGGTCTTCCCCTACGAAGACCGGAACTCACTTCATCGGCAAAAAGCCGACGAGGCCTACCAGATCGGTGAACGCGGCCACCCGGTCAGCGCGTATCTCGACATCGCAGCACTGATCGAGGTCGCGAAAGGCTGTGACGCCGACGCGATCTATCCCGGTTACGGGTTCCTGTCCGAGAACCCGCTGCTTGCCGAGGCCTGTGACGAAGCTGGGATCACCTTTATCGGCCCACCCGCGTCGGTGCTGCGCCTCGCCGGCAACAAGGTCCGCGCCCTCGAGGCAGCACATGCGGCAGGGCTCCCGACGCTTCGGACCGGACCCGGCCGAACCGATGCCGCGGAGCTCATCGCAGATGCCGACGCGGTCGGCTTCCCGCTCTTCGTCAAAGCCGCGGCAGGCGGTGGCGGACGCGGCCTTCGGCGCGTCGAGTCTCCCGAAGATCTCCTCGAACAGGCGGGGACGGCGATGCGCGAGGCGGCGTCTGCGTTTGGCGATGCGACCGTCTTCCTCGAGCAGGCCGTGCCGAGAGCACGCCACATCGAGGTGCAACTACTCGCCGACCGTGAAGGATCGGTCGTGCACCTCTTCGAGCGGGACTGCTCGATCCAGCGCCGCCACCAAAAGGTCATCGAAGTCGCGCCCGCCCAGAATCTCGACCCGACGATCCGGAGCGCGCTCTGCGGCTACGCGGTCGACTTCGCGAGCGCCGTCGGCTACGAGAACGCCGGCACCGTCGAGTTTCTCGTCGGTGAAGACGGCAGTCACGTCTTTATCGAGATGAACCCGCGGATCCAAGTCGAGCACACCGTGACCGAAGAGGTGACGGGGATCGACCTCGTCCATGCACAGTTTCACGTCGCGTCGGGCGAACTGCTCGCCGACCTCGGCATCACCCAGGAGTCCATCACCGTGACCGGAGCGGCGCTCCAGTGCCGGATCACCACAGAGGACCCGACGAACGAATTCCGACCTGACTCAGGCCGGATCACCGGCTACCGCTCCGCTGGTGGTGCCGGGGTCCGCCTTGACGGCGGGACGATCGCGGTCGGCGCGGAGGTGCTCCCCTACTTCGACTCACTCCTCGTCAAGGTCACGACGCGCGGGCGAACCTGGGAGGAGACTGTCTCGAGGGCACGACGAGCGATCACGGAGTTCCGGATCCGCGGCGTCGCGACCAACATCATGTTTCTCCAGGCTGTCTTGGACGACGACGACTTCGTCGCAGGCAAAGCCACGACCGCCCTCCTCGAGGAGAAGCCCTACCTACTCGAGGCGAGGTCAAGCACCGATCGCGGCTCGCGCCTGCTCTCGTACCTCGCCGACGTCACCGTCAACCGACCACACGGTCGAAGGCCCGAGCACGCCGACCCGCGCGCCAAGCTGCCCGTCATCGACCTCAGCGCGCCGGCACCTGCTGGGAGTCGCCAACGGCTCGCCGAGCTCGGCCCTGCCGGCTTTGCCAGCTGGCTTCGCTCCTCGACCAGCCTTGCAGTGACCGACACGACGTTTCGAGACGCGCACCAGTCGCTCCTTGCCACAAGAGTCCGAACCGACGACCTCGTCGCCGTCGCGCCCCACATCGCGCGCATGGCTCCAGAGCTGCTCAGTCTCGAATCCTGGGGCGGCGCGACCTATGACGTCGCGCTCCGTTTCCTGCACGAAGATCCGTGGCTCCGCCTCGAACAGCTCCGTGAAGCGGTGCCGAACATCTGCCTGCAGATGCTGCTCCGCGGCAGAAACACCGTCGGTTACACCCCCTACCCAGAGCTCGTGACCGAGCGCTTCGTCACCGAGGCCGCGACCACTGGAATCGACATCTTCCGCATCTTCGACGCGCTAAACGACGTCGAGCAGATGCGGCCGGCGATCGATTACACCATCGGGGCGGGCGCGCTCGCAGAGGGGACGCTCTGTTACACCGGCGATCTCGCCAACCCCGCGGAGACGACCTATACCCTCGACTACTACCTCCGGATCGCCGACGGCCTCGCCCGGGCAGGCGCGCACGTGCTCTGCATCAAGGACATGGCAGGGCTGCTCCGACCAGAATCTGCCCGCCGACTGATCAGCGCGCTCCGGGAACGCTTCGATCAGCCGGTGCACCTGCACACGCATGACACCGCGGGTGGCCAGCTCGGGACCTACCTCGCCGCCCTCGAAGTCGACGTCGACGCCGTCGACGGTGCGTCGGCGCCGATGGCGGGCACCACCAGCCAACCTTCGCTCTCGGCGATCGTGGCATCGGTCGCACACTCCCGGCAGGCCACTGCGCTCTCGATCGAGGCGCTCTGTGACCTAGAGCCGTACTTCGAGGACCTGCGCCGGCTCTACGCACCATTCGAGAGCGGTCTTCCCGGACCGACCGGTCGCGTCTACCAGCACGAGATCCCAGGCGGCCAGCTCTCAAACCTCCGCCAACAAGCAGAGGCCGTCGGACTGGGCGATCGATTCGAGGACGTGGAGCGGCTCTACGCCGCCGCTGACCGGATCCTTGGCCGCATCGTCAAGGTCACCCCTACCTCCAAGGTCGTCGGTGACCTCGCCCTCCAGCTCGCGGCGTCGAACGCGGATCCCGACGAGTTCGCGGCCGAGCCTGAGCGCTTCGACGTTCCCGACTCCGTGCTGCGCTTCCTCGCGGGCGAGCTCGGTGTGCCTGAGAACGGCTGGCCGGAGCCCTTCCGAACCCGGGCACTAGCTGGTCGTGAGCCGGTGCTCGAAGACGCCGTCGTGTCGCCAGAAGATACCGAGGCGCTCGATGGCCCGACGCGTCGCATCACGCTCTCGCGGCTGCTCTTCCCAGGTCCGACAGCGGAGTACGAGACGTCACTCGCCACCTTTGGCGACCTCTCCGCGCTTCCCTCGTCGGCATTCTTCTTCGGCCTCCAACACGGCGAGGAGCTGGCTGTCGACCTCGGTCCTGGTGTGCAGCTGCTCTTCGGGCTCGAGGCTGTCGGCGACGCGGATGAGCGCGGCATGCGAAGCGTCGTGTGCACACTGAATGGCCAGCTCCGACCGCTCTCGGTCCGAGACCGGTCCTTGGCCCGCGATACACCTGCGGCAGAGCGCGCCGACGCCGAGGACCCGAACGAGGTCGGCGCACCGTTCACTGGCGTCGCGACGCTGCGCGTCTCGAGGGGCCAGCACGTCGAAGCAGGCGAGGTCGTCGCGACCATCGAGGCGATGAAGATGGAAGCGAGCGTGACGAGCTCGGTAGGCGGCACGGTCGAGCACATCGCCGTCGAGCGCGTCGCCCAGGTCCAAGCAGGCGATCTCTTGATGCGGCTTCGATGATCACTCACACAGCGACTGCTCTACCTCGCCAGGGCCTAGGTGGCGACGCGCTCGAAGTAGCGTCGCGGCGAGCGACCTCGACGCGCTTGCACAACCGGTCGAGCAACCCGTCGGCCGGATCGACCAAGATGACCATGACCAACCGATCACGACCAACGTGATCAAAAGGAGCGTACGTTGAGTTCCAACCTCGCCGCCGCCCGCCGCCCGATCGTGCTCGCGGACCTGGTACCAGGGGTCGTCGCGCGCGACATCGGCCTTGTCATCGCTGCGGCAGGGATCACGGGAGCACTTGCCCAGATCACGGTCCATATCCCCGGCACGCCCGTCCCGATGACCGGTCAAACCCTCGGCGTCTTGGTCTCGGGCTGTGCGCTCGGAGCGAGGCGTGCGACTGCCGCGATGCTCGCGTACGCGCTCTTCGGCTTCATCGGTGTCCCGTGGTTCGCCGGCGGCCAGCACGGTTACGTCGGCGCCAATGCCGGCTACCTGCTCGGCTTCGTCCTCGCCGGCTTCCTCTGCGGAGTCGTCGCCGAGCGCGGCGCAGACCGCCGGGTGATCGGTGCCATTCCGGCGATGCTGCTCGGCGAGGTCGCCATCTACGCGATCGGCGTACCGTGGCTCGCAGTCGATCTCCACGTTGGAATCGGGAAGGCGATCAGCCTCGGCTTTAACCCCTTTGTCGCCGGTGATGCGACCAAAGCGGCGATCGGCGCGCTAGTGCTGCCGAGCGCCTGGCACTTCGTCAACAAACAGCACTGAGCGCGCCGCAACACGGGCGATATCGAGGGGAGCGACAATGCCAAGGCGACGAGCAATTGAGATCGACGGCGTCCGCCACAACGCGCCGATCCCGATGGGAGCGCGGATCGACAACATCGTCTTCTCCTCGGGTATCCAGGGAATGGACCCGAGCACCGGGATCGTCCCCGACGACGGCATCGATCAGGTGCGCTTCGCCTTCTTGAATCTAGAGAGCTTCCTAAGAGCCGCAGGGGTCACCTACGACGACGTCGTACGACTTACTATCCACCTCGGCGACCCGTCGCTTAGAGACGAGATCAACCGCTACTGGCTCGAGCTCTACCCCGACGAGGAGGACCGTCCGGCGCGTCACGCGATGAACCTCACGCTCAACAACAACATGCTCGTCCAACTCGAGGTCTTTGCGGTCGCCGCTTCTTGATCCGTGCGGCTCGCCCTTGCGCGAGAGCCGGCGACCTGTCGATAGGGTCCACTCCGTGCGCCTCTCGGTACTGGACCAGTCTCCGATCCCAGAGGGATCCTCGCCCGCCGAGGCACTGGCGAACACGGTCAATCTCGCGCAGGCGGCCGAGCACCTCGGCTACGAGCGCTACTGGCTCGCTGAGCACCACGCATCTGGCGGACTCGCCGGAAGCGTGCCGGAGATCTTGATCGCGTACGTCGCGGCGAACACCTGCTCGATCCGGGTCGGATCTGGCGGGGTGATGCTGTCGCACTACAGCCCGTTGAAGGTCGCCGAGGAGTTCCGAATGCTCGAGACGCTCTTCCCGGGGCGTATTGACCTCGGCCTCGGGCGAGCGCCCGGCTCGGAGCCGCTCACCGCGTTCGCGCTGCAGCGCAACCGACAGCACCAGGCAAGCGACGACTTCATCGACCAGCTCGCCGAGCTCGTCGCGTGGTTGCACGGCACCTTCCCCGAGCAGCACCCCTTCGCCCGCATCACCGCGACCCCCGTTCCGGACAGAGTGCCCGACATCTGGCTGCTCAGCTCGTCGGGCTACTCCTCGGCGGTCGCGGCACACTTTGGTGCAGGCCTTTGCTTCGCGCACTTCATAGCTGACAACGGCGGCCCTGAGTCGCTCACTGACTACAAGGCACGATTCGTGCCGTCCGCGCACCATGCCGCTCCAGCCGCCGCGGTCGCGGTCGGCGTCGTGTGCGCGGAGACTACTGAAGAGGCAACGGCATTGGCGTCGAGTGCTGCGCTCTGGAGACTTCGGAGGAGGAAGGGTGAGAACGGTCCGGTCCCCACCGTCGCAGAGGCATCGGCGTACACCTGGACGGGCGCTGATCTCTTAGCAGCTGGCCCAGCCGCCTCACGAACGATCGTCGGCGACCCCGAGCAGGTGAAGAACCAACTGAGCGAGCTTGCCGACCGGTACGGAGTGGACGATCTCGTCCTCGTCACCATCACGCATGATCACGCTGCGCGGGTGCACTCATACGAGCTCGTCGCGAAGGAGTTCGGGCTCTCCCAACCATCGGCGTAACGGCAAAAGGCATCCCCGACCGGTGTATAGGTGAGACGTGGCTTCTACCTCCGGACGTCGTCCACAAGCTGGCATGCGCAGGCTCTCCCACCGGCCTGCGTGCGCCTCGTCGAGCGCCAAGTAGGCCGCGCGGCCGTGAGCGGCTACAACGTGCAGGAGTACTGGGACGCCGTCGGCGCAGCGATCACGAAGCGACCGTTGCCCGACCCCGCGGTCGCCGGGGACGACTCGCCCGTCCAACGATACAAACGCGACAAGTTCTTAAAGATGCTCTTGTTGAGCGTTCCACCTGGCACTTCTGTCCTCGAGGTCGGCTCGGGACCTGGAGAAAATCTAAGTACGTTAAAGGGCGCGGGCACTGCCAAGCGTCTAGCGGGTGCGGACATAGCGCCGTCGATGATCGCGCTCGCCCGCGGGCGAGGCCACGAAGTCTTCTTCACTGACGGACAGACGCTCCCGTTCGCTGACGGCGAGTTCGACGTCGTGTTCTCAGCTACGGCGCTCCAGCACAATCCGGTCTTCGCGCCGCTCCTCGGCGAGATGTGCCGCGTCACCGCGGCGCAGGTTCTGCTGTTTGCAGACACCGCCGCCAGCGGCCCAACACGTGATAACGGCACACCTACCTTCGACGCGCCGAGGTCGACTACGCCTGCGAGGCGCAGCGCCACGGCTTTCGACTAGTCGACACTGTCCCGCTCGGGATCTTCGCCAGCGAGATTATGCGAAGTGGGCTGATGAAGGTTCTCGACAACCGAAATCGTCGCGAAGCCGAACCGCTGCCGAATCGGATCTTGAAAGCCGAGGCGACGCTGCTCGGGGCTACCCGACACGTCGATGGCCGCGTGTCCCAACGGCGGGGGATGACCAAACTGTCCTGCGAGCGAGCGTCGTGAAAGTCGGCGCCAGCTGTCCGCTTGTAACTGCGTAGCCAACAGCTGCGCTAACGCCAAGCAGCAGTTGCTCGGGAAACGCACATCTGCAGCCCCACCCCGCAACGTGCCTGGTACAAGGTCCGATTCCTTAGCGAGCCTCGGACTCGCGCTCTTCGGCTCGAAGCGAGCGGAGCCGGTGGACCACGCCTGCCACGAACACGCCAATGACGACGACCGCCAACGCGTAGCCGGCGAGGGAGAAGTCGTGCTCGACCTTCTGCCACTGGGTGGCCAGTCCGTAGCCGAGTGACGACAGTGCCGTCGCGTAGATCGCGGTGCCGACAAGCGAGCAGAGCGCAAAACGAGCAGCCGACATCTCTGCGATACCAGCCGCGACCGAGACGAAGTAACGAAGAAGGGGGAGCGCTCTCCCGACAATGACAGCGAGTTCGCCACGTCCGTCGAGAAACACCTCGGCGCGGTCGAGATCTTTCGGAGTTATCAATATCCGCCGGCCAAGCTTTTCGATGAGTGGCCTGCCCCCGACGCGACCAAGGCCATAGGAGAAGCACGAGCCGATGAACTCAAAGAGCGTGCCGAGCAGAATCACTCCGGCGAGGGCCAAGTGCCCCTCGTGCGCGAGAACGCCGGCGAAGCCGAAGGTGATCTCCGAGGGGACGAAGGGCACGCACGACTCGAGGAGCGCGAGCAAGCAGATGGCTAGGTATCCGTGATGGGTAAGAAGGGATTCCACAGGTGCTGTTGTAATCGAGACTGCTGCTAAGCGGATGAACCTGTCCGCGGCGGGACCAGTTGCGGCGTGCGTCCAAGCCACAAGTCCCGCCGGTTTCTCAGACTTTAGGCATTCGCCTCGATCGAACACCCGATGCCGTCGCGTCCACGACGATCCCGGCTTTTGATACAGCAGGTGCGTAACCTCTCGGCTAATGGCTCTTCCGCTCCCGACCACGCTCACACCATCGAAAGTGGGCAAGTTCGTCAGCTGCCCACTGGCGTTTCGGTACTCCTACATCGAGCGGCTCCCTGAGCCGACAACGACGTATCAACTACGCGGCACGATCATCCACCGCGTCCTGCAGGCGCTCTTCGGACTGAGCGACGCATCCACACGGACCTACGAGACTGCGATGACGCTCTTCGATGCCGCATGGATCGCGGCGACCGAGTCCGGCGAGCTCGGCGAGCTGGAGTTGAGCGAAGCGGCAATGCGCTCGTTTCGAATCGAGAGCAGCAACCTGATCGCGAAGTACTTCGCGCTCGAGGACCCAAGGAGCGTCACTCCTGTCGGCCTCGAACTCGACCTCCGCGTGAACGTCGACGGGATCGAGTACCGCGGCATCATCGACCGCCTCGACCGACTGAGCGACGGCCGCTTCGCAATCGTTGACTACAAGACGGGGCGCAGTCCACGAGCGGATCGCTCGCGATCAAGGATGCTCGGCGTCAACTTTTACGCCTTCCTCTGTGAGCGGCTACTCGACATCCGACCGAGCGAAGTACGCCTGATGTACCTCGGCGACCAGGTCGTCGTGGTCGAGTCCCCAACGGACCAATCGCTTCGCGGCCTCCACCAGCGGGCGAGCGCGGTCTGGGGAGCAATCGAGCGTGCATGCGACTCAGGCGACTTCCGGCCGAGCCCGTCGCCGCTTTGCAAGAGCTGCTTCTACCAGGACAAGTGCCCTGCATTCAGCGCGGTCGTTGGATCACCAGCGAGCAAGCTTCTAGCGGAGCCGGTAGCGGTCAGCTAGTCCCGATAGCCTCGCTGTCGTGCCGCTTGACGAGCTGATCCATCGATTCGACCGCGCCGCGGAAGACCTCGCCGATCAAGTCCGAAAGGTCTCTGGGGCCGATCGGATCTTTTACACCGCCTCCGCGCTCGGCGACTTCGGCCTGCTCTGGGTGATCTTCGCCCTCTTTCGGGCACTACGGGGCGGGAAGGACAACGAGCGAGCAGCGTTTCGTGGCGTCCTGGCGACCGGGATCGAGTCCTTCCTCGTCAACATCTGTTTGAAGTCGGTTTTCCGCCGTGCGCGGCCCGTCGAGCAGGTTGAGCACCCGCTACCGCTTCGCATCCCACTCACCTCGAGCTTCCCCTCCGGGCACGCGACAGCGGCGTTTTGTGGAGCGGTCATCCTCTCTGAGAACGACAATCTCGCGCCCGTCTACTTCGGCGCAGCAATCATCATCGCGGCGTCGCGTGTGTACGTGAAGATCCATCACGCCTCCGACGTCATCGGCGGCGTGGTCGTAGGTATCGCGCTCGGCAAGCTGGCGAAGCGCATCTACCCGCTTAAGCGATCACACTGAAACGACTAGCTCAACAATCTGCAATGGACTCCCCGACGACTGTGCTGCCGTCGCCACCTACGATGCGAGTGCTCGTAATCGTCAAGGAGGCCAGATGAGCGTCGCGATCGTCATGGGAAGCGACTCTGACGAGTCAGTAATGCGGCTCGCCGCAGACGCACTCGAGGAGTTCGGAGTGGCCTGGGAGATGCGCGTGCTGTCCGCGCACCGCACGCCGGATCTGGCCATCGAGTTTGCGCGGCGCGCCCATGCGCGCGACGTACAGGTCATCATCGCCGGCGCCGGCGGGGCCGCACACCTTCCTGGTGTGCTCGCCGCGGTGACGCCGCTCCCCGTCATCGGCGTACCCATCGCGCTCAAGGCCCTCGACGGGATGGACTCGCTGCTCTCGATCGTGCAAATGCCACGCGGCATCCCAGTGGCGACGGTGGGCATCGACAACGCACGAAACGCAGGACTGCTCGCGGTTCGGATCCTCGGTGCGACCGATCCGACGGTACGCGACGCGATCATCGAGTTCCAGGCTCGCCTCGCGACCGAGGTACAGGGCCGTGACGAGGCCCTCCAGTCCCGGCTCGGCCACTGAGGACAACCACATGACGACCGCCACGGAGGCACTTGGACTTGACCCCCAAGCGGCGGTGGTCATCCTCACCTGCGACGAGCTCGGATTCTCCTACGGGGTGAACTCCGCTATCTACGCCGCGCTCCGGATGCACCAGGCAACCTCGGCCTCAGTGATGGTGCCTGCGCCTTGGGCGAGAGCGGCCGCGGCGCACTACAACGGCGAAGACGTCGGTGTGCATCTCACTTTGAACTCCGAGCTCGACCAGTACCGCTGGGGGCCGATAACCCAATCGCCTTCCCTCCTTGATGGCGACGGGGCATTCCCGCGCACCATCGACGACATCTGGGAGCACGCCGACACCGAGGAGGTCCGCCGCGAGTGGCAGGCCCAGATCGAGCGCGCACAGCTCTGGGGATTTGCGATCGGCCACCTCGATGCACACCTCTCCGGTGTCGAGCTGAAACCCGAGTTCTTCGACGTCTACCTCGACCTCGCCGAGAAGTACCGGCTGCCGATTCGCCTGCCTGGTGCAGCCGACGAACGCCGCATCGGCTTTCCATTCCGCGCTCTTGCGACCGAGCGGGGCGTCTTGGCACCCGACCGCGTAATAGCCCTCGGCACGCTCGGTGACGACGAAGCCACGCTTCGTGAGGCACTTTCCTCACTCGAGCCGGGCGTCACCGAGTTACACGTGCACCCCGCTCACGACTCTCCCGAGCTCCGGGCCGCGACGCCGTCGTGGGAGACGAGGGTCAACGAAGTCACGCTGTTAGAGATCGCCGCGAAGATCCTGGACGAGGGGGGTCCGTCCGCGCCGCAGCGAATCGGTTACGGCGTCATGACCCAGGCGATGCGTCGCGAAAAGTGATTCTGGCGGCGAGGTGTGTCCCCGCCCCTAGCAGCTAGTAGTAGCGGGGAACGTAGGCGCCGCGACCTTGAGCAGCGCTCTCAAGCGGGTCGACGGTCTCATCGACGCCACTCTTGACATCGGTAACCCAGGAAAGGTGCTCTTTCAGCAGGCGATCGACGCCACCTTCGAGGGTCAGTTCGGCAATGGCGCAGGATCCACACGCTCCATCGAGCATGACTTCGACGACGCCGGTGACATAGTCCGCTGCGATGAGCTTGAGATCACCACCGTCGAGGCGAACCGATGGGCGCATCATCTCGATGAGGTCGAAGAGTGCCGTCTTTCGAGCCTCGATCTCCGCCTCATCGACAACAGGCGCATCCTGGATCTCTTCGACGGCGCTAGTGCTCCCTTGAAGGTCCTCGGTCATCAGCGTTACCCCTAACAAATCTCTAATCGCTATTGAACAGCTTGTGCACCGCTCAAGCTGGACTTCATCTTAGGATTGATTCATGCAGCTTGTCGTCCTCGCCGCAGGTCATGGCCGCCGATTCGGTGGACTGAAGCAACTTGCCCCGGTTGGTCCGAACGGTGAAGCCATCATGGACTATACGGTCACCGCTGCAGCCTCCTGCGGGTTCACCGGCGTAGTCGTAGTCGTCCGAGAAGAGATTCTCGCGGAGATGCAGGAGCACGCGGAGAAGCACTTCCCCTCGTCGCTAAAGACCGAGTTCGCGATCCAAGGTCCCCGACGCGGCACCGCCGAGGCGGTCGCTTGCACCGCACCGTTCATCGAGGGTCCCTTCGCCGTCGCGAATGCCGATGACCTTTACGCTCGTGAGGCGCTCGAGTTCATCTCCGCGCACTTCCTAAGCAGCGAGCATCACCCCGAGATCTCCGCCCAGCACCTGCTCGTCGGCTACCAGATCCTGAACACGATCCTCACGGCCAGCGAGGTCAAGCGCGGCCTGATCAACGTCGGCAGCGACGGATCACTAGAGCGAATTGTCGAGACCTTGGTGAAACTCCGAATCGATGGGCGCTTCGATGCAACTGCGCTCCACCACGAGGCTGTCGCACCAAGCGCAGTGCTCACCGGGAACGAGTACGTCTCGATGAACCTCTGGGGCTTTCACCCACGCGTGTTCGCCGAGCTTGAAGACGCCCTCGCGAAGAGCGCTGCGACTGAGCCCGACGATGCCGAGTTGCTCCTCCCCGATGTGGTGGCTGCATTGATCGCGAGCGGACGAGACCGCGTGCACGTCGCTCGCACCGAGAGCCGCTGCATTGGGATCACTAACCCGGAGGACTTCGCTCTCGTAAAAGACGAGCTCTCGATCTCTCCTCTCGACGCCGTCGCCCGATCCAGGAGCAGCCAAACGGGCTAACGCGCACGACGCGTCTGCTTCCCGGCAAGACTGTGACCATGACGCCGCAGCTCACGATGAGTCGCACAAGGCGTCTTTTAGTCGCGCTCGTGCTAAACGGTGCGCTCGTCGCGGCTGAGATCGTGAGCGGCATCGCCGCCCACTCGAGTGCACTGCTCGCCGACGCGGGCCACAACCTCGCCGACGTCGCGGCGCTCGCTTTGGCACTTGTCGCGCTTCGCTTCTCACTTCGACGGGCGACGTCCACCCGCTCCTTTGGCTACCACCGGGCGACGATCCTCGCGGCGCTTGCCAACATGGGGATCCTCTTCGCCGTGACCGTCGCAGTCGCCGCCAACGCTGCCTGGCGGCTCGGTCACGTCGGGACGCTCCGACCAGGTGTTGTCGTCGTGGTCGCGACCATCTCGGCCATCGTCAACGTGGCGAGCGCTCTGGCGCTGTTCGAGCGCGGCAGGGATCTCAACTTGAGAGCAGCGATGGTGCACCTCGGCGCGGACGCGCTCGCTGCGGTGACCATCGCGACCGCCGGTTGCGTCGAGTTCTTCACCGGCCGCTTCTACATCCTCGACCCGTTGGTCTCGCTTGTCGTCGCGATCCTGATCGCGATCGAGGCGATTCGCGTCGGGCGCGCGAGCATCGACGTACTTCTCGAATCGGTCCCTGCCGACGTCAATCCCGTCGAGCTCGCAGGTGCCATCGCGGAGACCCCAGGCGTCGACGGTGTGCACGACCTGCACTGCTGGAGCCTCTCGGGCGACGTGCGCGCACTCTCTGCACACGTGCTGATCTCGGGACATCCGAGTCTCGAGGAGGCCCAGGTCGTCGGCGATCGCGTGAAGCACATGGTCCACAGCCGCTTCGCAATCGCCCACGCCACCCTCGAGCTCGAGTGCGAGCCGTGTGAAGACGAACAGAACACGTTCTGTGACATCGACGTCGAACCGGTGGCGATCACGAGCAGCAGAGGCTGAGCCCGTTAGCTAGCGCCAGGCCTCGTAGGAATCACTAGCCCGTTTCCATCTTGCGCGAGAGCTGCGCTGATCATCCGTTAGTGGTTGCTGTGGAAGCGAGCTTGGAGAGCCCTGCCTCGATCGCCCCAACCGCGTTGCTCGACTGCTCGCCGAGTCCGTGGCGTTCACGGATCCACGCCGCACTGTCGTAGGTCAGCCAGACGCGCCCGTTCTCGTCCTCCCATGCAAGGGCCTTGAGCGGCAAGTCGATGCCGGCCGTCTGTCGCTCCTGCATGAGTGGCGTACCGCCTCGTGGATGCCCGAACACCAGCAGTTGAGTCGGCCGTAGGGAAGCGCCCACGTCTGCCGCCCCCTGGCCATGGTCGATTCGTGCGAACACCAGCAGGCCTGCAGCATCGACGGCCCCCACAAGGCGGTCGATGGTCTCAGACACGGAGAACGCGCTCTCGAGCGTCACCAGACCTTGATCCTCCAATGGAATCTCCTCACTCGCAGAAAAACCGGAACTGTGCCTAGCCTCGCCGACAAAGGAGTTGACCGCGGCCACGAATCGGCGGAGACTGCTGGGGCTGGCGATCCGGACGAACGGGCCAGCCATGAGGCCACGGCCTACGTGCCATGTGACAGCGAACTTGGAGGTCAGATTGCCGCGATTCATGGACTTTCATCCCGAGCTCAAACTGCCGGCTGAGGCGGTCGATCAGATAACTCAGGAGACAAAAGACGGGAAGCGCGACGAGTTCGGGGTTGCCCAGGTCGAACTGTTTCACAACTCAGACGGGCAGGTCTACTGCCTTCTCGACGCACCTGACGCGGACGCTGTCCGGCACCACCATGAGGCACTCGGCATCGAGTGCGGCGACGTGCACGAGGTAACCGGGCTCCTCTAGACGAAGCGGACTTGGCGGCCCGACGAATAGAACCTTCCTTAGGGCTGCCCTCGAAACGGCACGGTCTCGACGACGAGGAGCTACCGAGTCGAGCCCGGTCCTCCGCCGGTGACGCCTAAGAAATGCTCATGGATCTCTGTCGTGAGCCGGTGCACCTCTCATGTCAACAGTGTGTTCGGAACCATCTGAGCAGCGAGGTTCGTCTCGACGGCTTTGATCTGTTCCTCTTGGGACTCGATTCGCTCCAAAAGGGCCGTCAAAGCTCGCTGGGCACGGTTCGAGGCGGTCGCGACCAGGAACCCGGTGAACAGCTCGGCGACGGTGGTGATCCCTGGCTCTGGAACCAAGCAGGAAGCCACGTCCCAGATGCCAGATGCGGACCACCGAAGGCGAAGATCGCCGTCCACGTCACCACGAGGACGGCCCAGAACACGATGTTGACCGGCGAGCCCATCGCTTCGGACACCCAGTCCGCGAATCGCTGGAAAGCACCCTCGGTCAGCACCCTTACACCATCAACCGGCCCATCGCTCGTGTCCGTCTTCCTCACAGCCACTCCCGTCAGTTATTCGATGTCGGAATTCAACGCCAGCAGGTCAGCCCATTGAACACCTTCCCCGCTTCGACCTAGCGATTCACCTACGCCGCGACACCGCGGCTCTCGGCAATCCGCAGCCCGGTTACGCCGGCGGCACAGTCGCTGGCGTCTCGAAGGCAAGCGTGATTGCCGCTCCGTCGTGTAACGCGCGCCACTCTTCGCCGAGCTGCATCAGTCGGTCGCGGATCGCGTTGCTGATCGACTTGTCAGCTGTCGCGGGAAGGCTGAATCCGAGCGCGGCTCGTCCACCTTCGAGCGCCGGGGATGGCTCCGTGACGGTCGTCGTCGCGACAACCAGGCCACCAGTTTTGTCGAACTGCATGCCGGCTGGCCCGAACAACGCAACCGCCTCTTCGGCTCGGACAAGACCTGAGAGGTCGACGTCCCCACGTCCCGCGAGCGGACGGCCATCTTTGCCCAACGTGGCCTGGTCATCGATCAGTTGAACTTCCATGCCTTCGTCGACCAAGCCCCAGAAGCCGTCAGCAATGCCGAGCATCGCTTCGATGACCAGGTGGCAGAGGTCGTGTGGCAGCCGGTCCCCGTAGGTCGGGAATGCCCACGCGCACGAACTCCCGTCCGAGCGTCGTACAAAGATGTGATCGCGACTGCCGCGCTGGCGAACGAACGAGGCGACTAGCGCCACAGCCGCTGCTCCAAGCGTCGGATGCCCGGACGAGGATCGAGCATCTTGTTGGCGACCATCCATAGAGGTTGGGTCGTGAGTTTCGCTGTCACCGCGGCACCCCTCAACACGGGAACATACCTGCTAGATGATCTGGGTCGGTGGCGATCCTTCGCGTGTCGTCGACGATGACTGGCCTTTTGGCGTATTCATTGTCGATGACAACGTCGGCGCGGGCCTCTGGCGATGCCGCTTCTAGGTATCGATCCTGTGCAGGTGCGTAGCGCTCGTCGTACAGTCGTCGCTCAAGAATTGCGTCACCGGATCGAACTTCATCGCGAGCAACCCCCCGATCGATCGATGTCGCCCGGTTGACGCGTACGTAGACCTTGAGCTCCCAACAGGCGTAGAGCTCAGCCCGGAGCAAGAAGACCCCGTCCACGATGAGAACCGAGCCGACACGCGCGACAACGAGATCGTCCGCGACCTTCCGCTCTTCCTCGACGTCGTAGGCGCGTAACTCAAACCCGGCACCAGCCGCAAATGGCTCGAGTAGTCGGTGCTTCATACCCTCGAAGTCGAAGCCGTCGAGGTAGTACCCCTCGGAACTGAAACGACCCCGCCGGTAACGAATTCCCGGCGGATGCTGCCAGTCGTCGATGCTCGCCCGATAGGTCTCGATCCCGCTTTCTACAAGCCCGGTTGCCAGTTGATCCGCGAACGTCGTCTTACCCGCCGCGTCCCGGCCGTCGACGGCGATCCGAGTACGGCCGAGGCCGTCGCCTCGCCGTCGATTCGTCGCGGCCAGCACCTGTTCGACCGCGTCAGCACCACCTCGCATCCGCCCATCTTCGCGTTCGAACGGTCGAATCGCCGACCGTCGCTCTCGTTCCCGGAGCCGAGGCTGGCGTTGTAGCGCGGCCGGTTGATTATTTCGGATGTGACCTCGCGAACTGGCCGTTGTGTTGCCGCACGCAACGCGCTAAAACTCGCCCCGGATAACTACGAAGGAGACAGGAACATGCTCTACGTCTGGCAGGCAACCTGGAAGAGCGGCATCAGTAGCGAACTACAAGACGCGGCACTCATGCGTCGAGTCGGGTTCAGCTTCCCAGAAGGTCTGGACGTGAAGGGCGAATACTGGCTGATGGGTAGGCCGACCGTTCTCGTGATCTTTGAGGCGAGCGAGATCGCGCCGGTTTTTGAGTTGTCATCGGTTTGGGGGGATGTCTTCGACACCGTAACTACTCCAGCGATTACCCCCGAGGAAGGCCTCCGCCTCGGCGCGGAGATCATGAGCCGCCGCCCCGCGTAACCACCCCAGCCCAGTACTGTCGATCCAGCCGCCACCCCTCGCGACCGCGTTGGAACGCGACGGTCGGCCCCAATCTCGCAGCCAACCCGCAGCGTTACTCGCCGGAGGCAAAATCACCGTTCGTCGAACCAAGTGGCGCGATCGGGACCACTACACCCACACCGCCGCGGTGCTCGGTGAAGACTCATCTGGCCTCTGGCTCGGGATTCGCCGAGGCGACTGGTGGCGCCGCGATGGTCAACCCGTCCAGGCCGCGCCAACCGACATCGTCGAGCTCATCCCGAACGAGATCGGCTGGGTGGCGGAGTGGTACGAGGAGCTCGGCGACGGACCCGAGATCGAGCTTTACTGCGACGTAGTCGGACCGTCGCTCTGGGATGGCACCGTCGCTCTGGGATGGCACCGTCGTCACATCAGTCGATCTCGATCTCGACGTCATTCGGACGTTCTCGGGTGAGACGAAGCTTCTCGACGAAGACGAGTTCGAAGAGCATCAAATCGAGCTCGGCTATCCCGAGGTGCTCGTCGTTCAGGCTCGGGAAGTTGCGTAGCCTGATGCGACGGGTTAGCGATCGCGCGGCGCATTCGATGGCTCGCACCATCGTTGGATGGATGTCTGGAAGAGCCTTCGCCCGTAGCTGAGGCCCCACGGGATCGGCGCCGGGTGCTTATCCGAATTAGGTTGGGACCCAACGTGCGCGACTTCGACTACGTCCTTTTCGACCTTGGTGGCGTCCTCATCCAAGTAGGTGGGGTGCGAGCCATGGGCGATCTCGCCGGCATCAACGACGATCGAGAGGTCTGGCGACGATGGCTCACGTGTCGCTGGGTGCGTGAGTTCGAACGGGGGCGCTGCAGTGTCGCCGAGTTCGCGGATGGTGTCGTCGCGGACTGGGGCCTCTCAATCGGTGCCGAGGACTTTGCAGAGGAGTTCCGGCTTTGGACGGGCGGCCTTCTCGATGGTGCTCGAGAACTTGTCGAGTCAACGCGCAACCACGTTCGAACCGGCTGTCTCAGCAACTCGAACGCGCTCCAATGGCCCGAGTACGTTCGAAGCGGAATCGTCGATCACCTCGACCTGGTGTTCCTCTCGCATGAACTAAATCTGATCAAGCCCGACCGGGAGATCTTCGATCACGTCCTCGACGTGACCGGAAGTCCGCCAGATCGACTGCTCTTCTTGGATGACAACGAACTGAACGTCGTCGCCGCAAGGGCGGTCGGAATCAACGCTGTCGAGGTTCGAGGCGTAGATCAAGCACGAGATGCCCTCCTCGAGCTCGGAGTGCTGCCAGCACCGTAATGACTCTGACCGAGCGCTCCCTAGCCCCACTCCGATGCCAGGAGAAAGGCTGCGATCCGATCGTCACCAAACCTTCGAGACGACTCCTTGCCGCCGATCGGTCTTCGGACCGGAGCCGTGACGTGGCCCCGAGCACAGACGATGACCCACCAACGACGACGAGCCACATCCCGTTAAAGATGGCCCTGGCACTTACGAACCGCCCAAGTGGGACGGGGAACGATCCTGGTTTCGAACGGTAACGATTCGACAGAACCTCACTACGCCGACTTCGCCGCAAGGAAGTGCAGCGTCGACGTGTCCAGGGAGGCTTGTCGGGTAAACCCATCCGACGGCAGGTGGCGGGGGCCGCCTAACTCACGTGCGGCTACGGGACCACGTAGTCGACCATTTCGACGAACTGGGGTGGGCCAAGCTCAGCATTCGCTTCCGCGACGATCGGCATCAGCACCGGCGCCATGGCCTCAAACTTCTCCTGGCTCTCCCAGACGTCGAAGACAGCAAGACCCTCGCCCTCGCGAAAGCAGCTGTGCATGATCAGGCCATCGGGCTCCCCGCCGCTTGTAGTCATCAACTTCTCGTTGATGGCGTGATACTGCTCGTCCGTCATTGACGTCGCATGGATGTAGACACCGATCACGGTCACCCTCCCTCACTAGAACCTTCGGCGATTCTCACATGGCCGACCTCGGCAATCCAGCGCGACGAGGCGCACCATCCGCGATCGACAAGTAAGCACGAAAGGCCAGGGACAACGACGTTGAGAACATTCGCGGAGGCGCTCGCCTAACCCGATCGCTGAGCCGGGTCGTGCTCGCGAGGGATACCAGCCCAAGGGTCCGTCGCGCCGCAATCCGGGCATGGATGAAGCCGCCAAGCTCCGACTAAAGGGTGTCGTCTCGAGAGCGTGCTGGTCCCGGAGTCGATCAAGGCGGATCTTGGCGAGGTAGGCTCGACAGGTGCGAGCTCCAAGACGCTACGTTGATCGTTTTCGTCATCGATTGCGACACGCTCGGACAACAAAGAACGCGGATCGTCCCAGCAGCAGCGATCAACCGTCTCACGTGGGTCTCCTACCCTAAATCGGGTCAGCTTGGAACCGATCTGAATCGCGGCTTTCTAGCTGCACGCTTGAAGACGAGTGGAATTCAGCCAGTCCGTCAGATCGCGATCAACGACGTCTGGACGGCACTTCGATTTGCTCAGGCTTATCCGATCCCGCCACGCGCGTCGCGATGCGTCGAAGGTACCTGTCGCACAGCCTGGTCGACGGCGTTGGGGGCGCGCGCGAGCAAGCGCGACAGTGTCCCTGTCGTTTCTCCGGTGAGAACACCTGGTCGCTCTCCCTTACGACACCGGTCTGGTTCACAGCCTGACTACTCTGACAAGGCACCTACGAAGGAGAGTTGAATGCGGCCCCGATTGATAGCTACTGGCTTGGCCGCCTTGACGATCCCGATAGCCATCTTCTGCTGCCCGGTAGCGGGCGCATCTGGAGCTGAGCACGCCGATGCTGCGTCAGATGGCGTGCTGGCCAGGCAGATCAATGTCACCTCGAACGACCTGCCACCCGCGATCGCCTGGACGAGTTCGTCGCAGACACCGAACACTGCCGCCCAGACCAAGCAGGCCGAGGTAGCTGTGACTTGTATTCAGCGGACGGGCGGAGTCGCTCAGAACGTCAGTCCCGATCCATTCGGCACCTCCGAAAGGATCGGGCGGCCCGTCGTCAGCGACGTTGAATCCCCGCTCTTCGCGAAACAGGTCTCCACCATCGGGCTACCTACCGTCAGCTCCGACGTCACCTTCATGAGGACCGCGGCACAAGCTTCGACGGACCTCGCGGCCTTCGCCACGAGTGGCGGCCTCGGCTGTATATCGGCATTGATCGGAACCCTGACTGCCGCAGCTGTTGGACACCAAATCGGATTAACCGACTCATTCATCACCATCCCGCGGCATGGATCGGGCACCGGTGGCGTCGGCGTGCGCTTTGCCATCACCAATGCCGGCGTAGCCGGGACGCTCTACGACGACGCGTTTTTCTATGCCGAGGGGGCAGCCGAGGTGAGTCTCTCCTACGTGAATCTCGACTCGCACGTCGAATCGGCCTGGGAAACTTCGGTAGCCGCGAAAGTCATGGCGCGCGCGCAACGTCTCCTTGGCTAGATCGTGACTTCCTTCGAACGTCAGCATCGTGTGCGCGACTACGGACTCGACCTCGGCGACACTCTTCATCAGCGGTTCGCCGCACCTGAACGCCGCGACCAGCGAACGTCACCTGCACTATTTCCCGCAGCATTAGCGACAAATACCATGGCTGCAACTAGTTCATTTGTACTAGTATGAACGCAGCCTATTTGATTTTTGGTGATGGATTATCACCCAAATCGGTTGATTAACGCAGTCGTTCGTTAGCGTGGTTAGCAACCTACTGACTCCTGCATAACGCGTTCCCGTGTGCTGAAACTCAGTCGTGTCGGAGACAGTCGTGACTGAATACGCCGCCAAGGGCAATGTTTAGATGATTTCTTCGATTACGCAAGTGGGCCCGAACGTGACATTCGGTCGCCGGTACCTCAGTACCTATCCGTCTGCATTCACGGCTTCTGTCGAAATGGTTCAAGCAAATAATGCTGCATTGCGTGTAGGGGAAATCAATGTCATGAACGTCCCTTCGCTCAACAAAAGCGATCAAGAATGAGCCTCTCTGAATCTCCTCTCAGAAGCACCTATCTCCTGGCGTCGGCTGAGGAGCCCGCGACCGATGCGCCGGCTCCAGCTGAAGACGAGGAGTCGACGTCGGTGACCCGCCAGGCGAGCAAAGTTGCGTCGACGACCTCTCCGCGACCTCGACGACGATCAATTGCGCCGTGGGTGTATCTGGGCGCGAACGTGCCACTGGTAGTCGCCGTCTACCTTCTGCCACATCTCCACGTCTATCTGTGGGGCCTACTCGGCGTTGGGTCCGCTGGAGCCATCGTCGTTGGAGTGGTGCGTAACCAGCCATCACATCGAATGGCATGGGTCCTCCTCGTTTTCGGGGTCGGGACGTTCGCTGCAGGCGACATCACCTACGACATGTTGACCGAATTCCTGCACCAGTCGAACCCGTTTCCGTCCATCGCGGACGCGTTCTACCTCGCCACCTATATCCTCCTTGCCGCAGGGTTAGTGATGATGGTCCGAGGCCGTCGACGCCGCGACGGCGACACGGGGCCACTCTTGGATGCACTGATAATCACCGCGGGACTCGGCGTGTTGTCGTGGGTCTATCTGATCGAGCCGTACGTACGCGCCGCGGACATGACGCTGTTTACCAAGGTGGTCTCGGTCGCCTACCCGTTCGGCGACATACTGCTGCTCTGCGTGGTCGTTCGCCTCGTTTTTGCTGACGGAGCTAAGAACACCTCGGTGCGCCTCCTTGTAACGGGCGTGCTTGGAGTCTTGGTCGCCGACTCCGCGTACGGCTGGATCCAACTACACGGATCCTGGAAGGTAGGCGGACCAACCGACCTCGGATGGATCTTGTTCTACGTGTGCTGGGGAGCAGCGGCACTGCATCCGACGATGCGTGACCTGACGGTAGAACAGCCTCGCCGAGCCCGACACTTGGCGCCGAGCACGCTCGTGCTGTTAAGCGTCACTGCACTGATCGCTCCCGCGCTGATCATCTGGCGCGATGCGCGCGGGGCTCCCGCCGATGCTGGCGTCCTAGCCGCCGCCTCGGTGTTGATCTTCACCCTGGTCATGCTTCGCCTCACCGGACTAGCACGAGCTCAGGCGCTGAACGCCAGCCGAGAGTTGGCATTGCGGAGCTTCTCAGAGCGTCTTGTCGCTGCCACCGGGCGCACAGATGTGTGGAAAGCAGCCGTCGACGCAGTCGCCGCCCTCGGCGTCGCCGGGGTCGTCGGCCTAGTCGTTACCGACATCACGTTGTCTGAGGAAGCGATCGTCGCCGCTACCTGGCTCGATGTCGTCGGCGCTCGCATCGACGTGGCGGTGGTCAAGGGAACGACCGATGAGCGCAGCGTCACGCTCGCAACCGGCGAGGCGATAGGAACTGCCTCGCCATCGACGACCTGGACCCAGCTCCAGGTGGCCGAGAGCAACTTCGACCGCGAGAAGTTCCTGCTCGCGCACAACGAGCCGCTCCCGCTTGGGCTCCGGTCGATTCTCGGCGCGATCGCAGCTCAACTGACGTTGGCGCTCGGCCGCGTCGAACTCGCGCGTGTTGTGCATGCTGAGCGAAACGAGCGACGGTTCCAATCCATGGTGCAGTACTCCTCCGACCTGATTACCCTCGTCGGCCCCGATCTCCGCATTGCCTACCAGAGCCCCGCCCTCGAGTCCGTACTCGGTCGTTCGCCAGATGCGGTGACGGGCCACTTGTTGAGCGAGTTCATCCATCCCGACGATCTGTTGACCGTTCAGGCGCAATTCACCAAGGTGGTCACCGCGGGGCCACGTTCCAGCTCGACGTTCGAATACCGGATGGCACATCTCGACGGACAGTGGCGGACGATCGACACCGTCATCAGCAACCTTCTCCAGGAGCGTTCCATCGGGGCGATCGTGCTGAACGGGCGCGACGTAAGCGACCGCCGCGTGCTCGAAGAAGAGCTCAATCACCGAGCCTTCCACGACACACTTACCGGCCTGGCGAACCGAGCACTGTTTCTCGACCGGCTGACGCACGCCATGGCGAGGGCCGACCGGGGGCCGGATCCGGTTGCAGTGTTGTTCTTGGATCTCGATGACTTCAAGACGGTGAACGACAGCCTCGGCCATCCTGCGGGGGATCGCCTGCTCGTGGCCGTCGCCGCGCGGCTGCTCGCGGCCACGCGTCCCGGCGACACGGTGGCTCGCTTTGGCGGCGACGAGTTCGCCGTGTTGGTCGAGTCGGGGACAATGCCCGAGGCGGCCCAGGTCGTCGCCAGCCGAATTACCGCCGGGCTCGCTCCGACACTGCGGGTTCAAGACAGTGACGTCGCGATGCGGGCCAGCATCGGCATCGCCATTGGAAAGCGACCGCACGAGACGCCAGATGACCTCCTTCGCGACGCGGATCTCGCCATGTACCTCGCCAAGCACAATGGCAAAGGACGCTTCGAGATGTACCGGCCCGACATGCACGTCGAGGCGGTACATCGCTTGGAAACGGCCGTCGGCGTGCGAGAGGGGCTGGAGGCGAATCAGTTCGAGGTCTACTACCAGCCGATAGTGGTGACGCATACGGGAGGACTGGCCGGCGTCGAAGCGCTCGTCCGCTGGAACCATCCGACCAAGGGCGTCCTCTTGCCGCTCGAGTTCGTGCCGACCGCAGAAGCAACAGGGCTGATCATCCCGCTCGGCAAAAGGGTGCTGCGCGACGCCACACAGCAGGCGCAGGCGTGGCGACGAAGTGATCTGGTCGGAGACGACTTCTATGTCAGTGTCAACGTCTCGGTCCTGCAACTCCAAGACCCCGACTTCGTCGATGACGTCGCTCAGGCCCTCGAAGACTCCGGCCTTCCACCAGAGGCACTGGTGCTCGAGATAACAGAGAGCGCCCTCGTCCAGAACCTCGATCTGACACTGCCCCGCCTCAAGGCGCTCACCTACCTCGGCCTGCGGCTCGCGGTCGACGACTTCGGAACCGGCTACTCGTCGTTCAGTTATCTCGCCGACTTGCCCGTCAGCGTCGTAAAGATCGACAAGTCCTTCATCGACCGGGTGACGCCGGATCCAGACGGTGCAGCGATCGTCCGAGGCGTGGTCGACCTCAGCCGGGCGCTCGGCCTGACCTGCATCGCCGAGGGCGTCGAGGGCGAAACTCAGCTCGCGGCACTCGACGATCTCGGCTGCGAGAGCGCGCAGGGCTATCTCTTCGCACGGCCCGCGTCGGGCGCTGACATTGCCGAGACCCTCACTCGGCTACGAGGCAACAAGCTCGACCGGGTCGTTTCAGCGACGCTGAGCTGACGGACTCGGCTCAGCTCCTGCGCGCGACCTGCGGCTCCGGGCCTACCTCGCACTGCTGCATCGGCGTCCAGTGGTCGTGCACGTGGGCGCACACATGTTTCCCGACGAAGAAGCCGACGTGGGTCCTGAGCCGTAGGCCGTTCGTGGTGCAAAGACCGCGCAAGGTCTTGATCTCACTACCCGAGTCTGCATGCGCGTCTCGAAGTTCGGCCTGCGCACATCGAGCAGGACGCTCGCTCCACTGAAGTCGACAGACGCCGGCATTTCGAAGACGCTCGCCGCGAGCGAGGGAGATGCGGGGGTAAAATTAAACATGCCTCACCGAGAGGGACCCTTCATCCAGTCCCGGTTCGATCATCGTCAGCACCTGAGGTTCGCGTGGACCGTTCTCGGTGAATTGCCACCCGAAGAGGC
>DATCDR010000241.1:0-2410 GCA_036510575.1 Acidimicrobiales bacterium
GGCGACTTTGGATAGGGTTTGCGGCGTCACAAGTCGGCACTCAGATGAGCGTGGTTGCGATCGCCCTCGAGGTGTACCGCATCACGGGATCGAACCTCGACGTCGGTCTGATCAGCCTGATCCAGCTCTTCCCGGCGATCATCGGCTCGCTGCTCGGGGGCTCCATCGCCGACGCGATGGACCGTCGGAAGCTCTTGGTGATCACCGGCACCACGATGTCGATTCTCTCCATCGGTTTGGCGCTGAATGCCGACCGGGTCCACCCGAGCCTCGTGCTCGTCTACGTGCTTGCCGCAGTGAATGCCGCGTTCCAAGGCGTGAACGGCCCGGCGCTAACAGCTGTGCTGTTGTCGATTGTCAATCGCGAGATCATGGTGAAGGCCAACGCGCTTCGCCAGCTCTCTGCGCAGATCGCAAGCGTGCTCGGCCCGACCGTCGCCGGTCTCTTGATCCCGTTCGGCATCCATGTCGTGTTCTGGACCAACGCCGGGACGTTCGTGCTGGCGATCGGCGCGGTTTTGACCATCGGCTCGCACCCACCTGTCGGCGGTGCGACCAGGTTCGGGTGGAAGTCCATCTCTGAGGGGCTCGTTTTCCTAAAGGGTCGCCAGGCAATCCAGGGCTGTTTCATAGCTGATCTGAACGCGATGGTGCTCGGGATGCCGACAGCGCTCTTTCCTGCCCTCGCGCTGCACCACTTTCATGGCGGCTCGGGCACACTCGGCATCCTCTACGCCTCCCCTGGCTTTGGGGCGTTGCTTGCGTCGATGGTCTCGGGCTGGACCCCCCGGGTTCGCCGACCTGGACGGGCGGTCGTGATCGCAATCACGATCTGGGGACTCGGCATCGCCGCCTTCGGCGTCGTCGCATGGTTGCCCGCCGCGGTAGCGCTGTTAGCGATCGCCGGCGGCGCGGACGTCATCTCGGCGGTATTCCGGTCCACGATCATCCAGACCCAGACTCCTGACCGCCTTCGAGGACGGCTGTCCGCGCTGCAACAAGCAGTAGTGACCGCCGGGCCGAGGTTGGGCAACGGAGAGGCAGGCATCGTCGCGGCGTTGTCGACGACGGAGATCTCGGTGGTCTCTGGAGGCCTCGGCTGCCTTATCGGTATCGCGATCGTCGCGAAGACGATGCCGAAGTTCGTCCGCTACGACATGAACGGGCCGGATCGCTTTCGCGACGTCGAGGTGATTGGCGAGGCCGATGACGATCCTGCTCCGGCGACGCCGCATTGACGGCGGCCTACCCAGCCGGCGAAATCACGAGCACCGGCCACAACGTCACCGCCGCTGGTCGCGAACCCTTGATCGGTAGCAAGACGCGAGGATCAATGACAGAAAAGAGAGTGTGATGACGACGATGCAGTGGGATCCGACGCAGTACCTGACCTATGGCGATCACCGTCTGCGACCCTTCGTCGAGTTGATGAACCGGGTGCTCGCCGAGAACCCGGCGAACATCGTGGATCTCGGCTGTGGTCCAGGCAACGCCACGGTGCTGCTCACCGAACGTTGGCCCGCGGCTTCGGTGGTGGGCGTCGACAACTCCGAGGAGATGATCGCCGATGCAAAGCCGCGGGAGATCGCCGGCAGGCTGCGCTTCGCCCACGGCGACGCCTACTCGGTCGCCTCGGCGAGCCCGATCGATCTGCTGATCTCGAATGCCACGCTCCAGTGGGTGCCTGGACACCTGCAGGAGTTCTCGAGGTACATCGAGATGCTCGCCCCAGATGGTTGGTTCGCGTTCCAGGTTCCCGGCATGCGGCTATCGCCGAGTCACTCGTTCATCTACGACCTCGCCAGCTCGGCCCCGTGGGTAGACCAGCTGGAGCCCTACATCCGGCAAAACGAGATCGAATCGACCGAGCGGTACATCGAGACACTCACTGCCCTTGGATGCGACGTCGACGCGTGGGAGACCACGTACTTCCAACTCCTAGAAGGCGACGACGCCGTGTTCGAGTGGGTGAAAGGGAGCTCGCTTCGGCCATTTATCGGCGCGCTCGACGAGACCGACGGTGCGGCGTTCGTCGCACTGGTCAAGGCGGGTCTGGCGAAGGCCTATCCGAAGGGCCCGAGCGGAACGATCTATCCGTTCCGACGAGTCTTCGTCGTCGCCCACAAGAAGGCCTAACCAGGACGAAAGCGCGTTCGCCCGATAGTTGAGTTTTCGACACGCTCCTGGTCGCCCCTATGGTCGTGGCCATGCACGTCCGCGCGAGGTTCGACGACCTCGTCTCGCACCAGGCCTTTGAGTTGGAGGGTCTCCTAGAGGAGCTCACCACCTCGGTCGCGCTCGAGGTTCCTGCTCTTATAGAGCGAGCCGAGCGCGCCGCGTCCGAGGGGCGCTTCGTTGCCGGCTTCGTGAGTTACGACGCTGCTCCTGGCTTTGATCAGGCACTTCGGGT
>DATCDR010000242.1:0-10736 GCA_036510575.1 Acidimicrobiales bacterium
TCCCGAAGGCCGCGGGCTGTCGCACGAGGTTCCAATGGGCGCGTTCACCTCTTGGTAGGTCCAAGCCGCGTCGTCGGTCAAATGGCGTGACTGACGTTGTCCAGACGGGGCTTAGCGCAATGCTCAGGCTCTCGAGGCCCAACGGGGCTTTTGGCCGCTCGCCCTTTAGCCGGCCCTGGAGCATCGTCATCGATGGGAAGGTGCTCGGTTCGATCTCGCCTCGCGAGAGCATCGATGTACCTGTCGATTCGGGTCCCCACGATCTCCAGCTGCGCTCTCGTAGCTATCTAAAGAGTCCGAAGCTCGCGTTCGACGCGGCACCTGGTCGAGTAAGTGCCGTTTCGTGCCGGGCTCGAGGTCGGCAGCCCTTTGTCGTCCAGCGGACGGTCGCGACCTTGATCGCAAGCGTGTTCAGCCATGAGATCTGGATCACGCTCGATCACGTGGAGGACGACGATACGGCGGCCGCGCCGATCCAAAGCCCTGGCGGTACAAGCGCGACATCTGTAGCCACCCGTCGCTCGACTGGCTCTTTTTCGACACAGCTCGCAGGGATGCCGCGCAGCCCACGTCGTGACGGCGCCGAACATGAGGCAGCATTGGTGGTCGAGGGTTTGACCAAACACTTCGGCGCCCGGACTGCCTTCGCCGACGTCTCGTTCGAGGTGGATTACGGAGAGGTCTTCGGGTTCTTGGGGCCGAACGGCGCAGGCAAGACGACAACGGTTCGAACCTTGGGGACATTGATCGCACCGACTTCTGGATCGGCGACTGTTGCTGGAATCCCGCTCACTCCCGAGAACGGCGTCGAGATCCGTCAGCGGATCTCGATCATGCCCGAAGCGCCAGGGCTCTATCTGCGACTCACGGTGACGGAGAACCTCGAGTACTTTGCGGGTCTTTACGGCTTGAGCCACTCCGCCCCACGGATCAACGACGCCCTCGAAGCGGTGAATCTCCTAGACCGTGCCGACGACCTCTGCGGCGGATTGTCCAAAGGCCTTCGTCAACGCGTCGGGTTGGCGAGGACCCTGCTTAGTGATCCAAAGGTCATGTTTCTCGATGAGCCGACCTCAGGCCTCGACCCGGTCGCGGCCCTCGAGGTGCACAACTTGATCATCGGGCTTCGCGGACGCGGCGTGACGATATTTCTCACGACGCACCGGCTCGAGGAGGCCGAGAAGCTCTGTGACCGTGTGGCCATTTTGAATACGACGCTTCGTACCGTCGGCAGGCCGAATGAGCTTCGCGAACAGCTGTTCAAGAGCGCACTGGTGGTAAAGACGCTCACCCCGCTCGCCGATCCGGCAGGGCTATTCACCGGGATTTCCGGTGTCGAGAGCTGGTTTGCAGACGACGCGGCGTCATATGTGGTGACCGTGTCTGATCCCCGCACCGTGGCGCCTTCGGTCACGCGTGGCCTTGTCGGTGCGGGTGCCGACGTGCTCTCGATAGGTGAAGCTCATCACTCCTTAGAAGACGTCTACCTCGAGTTGATCGATGAAGACGTCGAGGCACGCCGACCATGACCAATTTCGACATCGGCCGCGTCAGCGCCGTGGTTCGAAAAGAGCTGCGGGACTATCGGCGCAAGCGCTCCATCGTTGTGACGATGGCCGTCTTGCCGGCGATATTTCTCATCGAGCCGATTCTTGCCATCTTCGTCGCTCCAGCGCTTGGGACGCAGTCCGCGCTCGCCAGGTACGTCCTTGTGCCGATGCTCTACATGTTGTTGATCCCCGTCATCATTCCCGCCACGCTCGCCGCGTATTCCATCGCTGGCGAGCGCGAGCAGGGCACGCTCGAACCGCTCCTCACGACGCCGATCCGGCAACAAGAGTTCATTCTCGGCAAGGCGACGGCGGTGATGATCCCCTCGGTATTCCTCTCCTACGCCGTGTTCGCGCTCTTCCTCCTCGCAACGTGGCTGTTCGCGAACCCAGCGGTATCGTCGGCCGTCTTCCATCAGGGTCCGATCCTGCTGGCGCTTGTGCTGTTCGCGCCGCTGTTGGCGGGATGGGCGGTTGTCGTCGGGATGGCAGTCTCGGTACGGGCGAGCGAGATTCGCGTCGCGCAACAACTCGGTACCCTTGGCAGCTTCCCGCCGCTTGGTGTCATCGTGTTGCTCGCGGTTGGCGTCGTCCATCCGACCTTCCCCGTGGCGCTCGAGTTCGCGGCCGGACTGCTGATCAGTGATCTTTTGATCTTCCGGGGAGTGTCGGCGATGTTCGACCGGGAGCGACTAGTCACCGGGGTGAAGGCGGGTTCATAAGCCGTGCTAACGGGCAGGCGACATCGGACGGCGCCAGAGAGGGCAGGCGCGTAAGCGGGTCGGACGCCCTCGGCTGCTTCTTTGCGTCCACGTTCGCAACCAAACGGGCGTGGGTGGAATTTCTTGTTATGCCACGTGGCTGCCACTCGCGACGGGGAGTTTTGGCCGGTGCCGTGAGCCAATGGTCACCGACACTTGTAACAGCTTGTTCAGCGCTGCGACGTCGAGTGGCCGCGAGATCAAGAACCCCTGCCCGGTGTCGATGCCCTCTGCCTCTACCTGGCGCATCTGGGAGTCGTTTTCGATGCCTTCTGCCACCGTCTCGAGGTGAAGATCCTTGCCGAGCTGGACGAGTGCGTGAACAAGCGCAGCACCTTCGCTCGAGTCGGTCATAAGCGAGACGAACGAGCGGTCGATCTTTAACACGTCGACTGGAAACTGGCGAAGGTAGGCAAGCGATGCATACCCGGTCCCGAAGTCGTCGATAGCGATCTTCACGCCGAGTGCCTTTAGAAGAAGCAGGCGGGGAATCGTCCCCTCCACATCTTCCATGAGGGAGGTCTCGGTCAGCTCGAGTCGCAACATCGCCGGATCGAGCCCGCTCGCGGAAAGCGCATGCGCGACGTCGTCGACGATCCGGTCGCGTGCGAGCTGCTTGCCAGAGACGTTCACCGAGACGGAGAAGTGGTGGCCCTGCTTGTGCCAGAACGCTCCTTGCTGACATGCCTCGTTCAGCACCCATGCACCGACGGGCACGATCATCCCGCTTGCCTCGAGTGCAGGAATGAAATCGTTCGGCTGGACCGTTCCGCGCTCTGGATGGCGCCAACGGATCAGTGCCTCGACGCCATTGATAGCGCCCGTTCTCACGTCGATCGTCGGCTGATAGAGGAGGAAGAACTGGTTCGCGGCACAAGCGGTGTGGAGATCGACGTTCAAGTGACGATGGTCGTCGACCGCTGCTTGCATCGAAGGCGCAAAGGTGACACTTCGGCGCTTGCCGTCGGCCTTTGCGCGATAGAGCGCGATGTCGGCGTCGCGAAGCAGCTCGCTTGGGGCCAGGCGAGTACCAGTAGCGATGCCGATGCTGGCCGAGATCGACATCGGAACGGCGCTCGCATGAATCTGGAAGGGACGCTCGAACGCTTCGAGGATCCGATCCGCCACTGCCTGCACGCCACCACCGAGCGTCGTGCCTTCGATGAGCAAGATGAACTCGTCACCGCCCAATCGACCAGCGGTGTCGCCTGGCCGAATCGCTGCTCGTAGGCGGTTGCTCACCGCGACGAGGAGTTCGTCACCTGCGTCGTGCCCGAGCGTGTCGTTGATGTCCTTGAAGTCGTCCAGATCGAGGAACATCACAGCGAAGGCACCATCGGCACGATTGGCGCGGGCGAGCATCTGGTCGATCCGGTCGAGCAGCAAGGTTCGGTTCGGGAGACCGGTTAGGGAGTCATGCAGTGTCTGGAACCTGAGTTGGTCCGTCCGTTCGTGGACGAGCTGCATCGCGCGTCCACGGCTCGTGCCGAGCACGTAGATCAATGCTCCGAGGAGCGCGCTCAAAAGAACACCGGCGAGTAGGAGTGCAAGCGCTTCACCGTCGCCGAAGATGTTGTCGCTCGCGCCGGCTGCGAGCGTCTCAACCGTCCAGCCGTTGTGCAAGTTGAGTGTCGTCGCTGCCGCGGCGGCTCTACCGTGACCGCTCCGGAACACCACGGCGCTTGCGCCGCTCCCAAATCGCAGCGCGACCTCGGTATTTACGTGGTTGGCGAGTGCCGTGGCGAGGATCACGTCGGGGAGGACGGTCATGCCTACCCAGC
The DNA here is from genome assembly GCA_036510575.1 of Acidimicrobiales bacterium. GTDB lineage: Bacteria > Actinomycetota > Acidimicrobiia > Acidimicrobiales > Bog-793 > DATCDR01. Next base: position 4,093 of record DATCDR010000242.1, read on the forward strand.
CGACAAAAGCGGCGCGTCGAGCAGCGACGGTGGTAGGCGTCGCTCCGCCGCTGTACATCGGCGACCCAAGCGACAAGGCCGTGATCCCGCCTTCGCTGAAGGGCTGCAGGTCGGCGAGGCCGGAGTCTCTCGTCGCTAACAGTGCCTGGCCCGCGGGCCCGGCGCAGAGATCCTCACCTACCGGCACCCCCGCTTCCGCGTTTCGAGCCAGGCCGGCGACCGACAAACAGTAAAAGGGTCGTTTGCCTGGGGGGATCACGCTGAAGCTGGCCGGCACCGCACCCGTACCCGTCTGTGTCGCGCTCGACGCTTTCTCGAACGCCGCGAGGTCCGCCGCCGGGACGATTACCACCTCGCCCATACCAAGGAGCTCTGGGTAGCGTGCGAGCGCACCGACGTCGCCAGCCCATTGGAGAAAGGTCTCCTCGTTCGCCCCTGGGTGATCCAAGAAGAATGCGCCGGCGCTCACGACCAGGTCGTGTTCGTGCTGCAGCACCAGTTGCAGGTTTGTGGCGATCCCTGCCGCGGCGACGCTCAATGTCCGTCGTGAGCGTTGCGCGGCGCCCGCCGCGACGCTATTCGCGCCGTAGACGGCACAGATGGTGCCAACCGCGAGGACGGCAGCGCCTGCCGCGAGCCACGGCCGCCTGCGAAGTGGTGTCGGCTCGAGTGCTGGCGCGTCCTTGCCCGAGCGGGTCGCGCGCTTGCGGAGTCTCATTTGACGTCCCACTGCCGTCTCGGGCGGGTTGAAGCCGGCATTCGTGCAGGCCTCGATATGCCCCTAACGGTGCGTTTTAGCGTCGCTTGTAGCTCCTAGATCGTTCACGCCGTGCCAGAGGCTCGATGGGCTAGCTAAAAGAGCCGGCTACTTGATCGCACGAGGCTCCTCAGGGTTCTGGCGATCGAGGCTCGCGAGCGAGATGTCGCTGCGTCAGCATCTCTTCGAGACTTGCTAGTGCCGATAGCTCCGCCACCAGGCGGTCGCGTTCAGCGGTCACTGTGGCCAACTCAACCAAGACGTCGAGCGCCTTGGCTCGATTCAGCCCGGTCGGTGACTCTGCGGGCAACATCGCGACGGACCGCCGGAGGTTCTCGATCTCGGGAAGCGTAAGGGCCATGGGCGCACACTAGAACGAACACTTGTTCGTGTCGAGAGGTAGTTGTCGCGAAGCGGCACGATGGCCTCACTTTTGCCACTCTGCCTCGTCGTTCGCAGCGACGCACGCTGCGAGCAGCACCGCTGACATGAGCAACACGCTAAGGCCGAGTGCCGCAGCGGGGCTCTCGTGTAGTACGAGCAGCGCGCCGCATCCGGCACCGACGAGCATCGCCAATACCGCCAGGATTCTGCGTCCGATGACGGTGGGATCTCCGTTCGGCGTATCCGCGGCGATACCGGTGAGGGTCATTGTCAACACGGTCGTCGTGAGGTCGGGCACCGACAGCCGCCGCACGAACGAGTTCTGGAGTCCAAGTGCAGTGGCAAGCGCCAACGCGATCGCGTCGGCGTAGGCAGCAGGCACGGGAACTCCCGCAAAAACGGCCAGTACGAGGCCGAGCGTGAGCAGCCCGAGCTCAACCGCAACGCCGTTTCGCGTGAGCTCAGCTCGGTTGAGCTCGAAGGTGCGAAGCGCCGCCCCGGCGCCGACTGCACCGAGCAGGAAGCCGCCGAGCGCGAAAAGCGACGCCGCGAGCGAGAACCCTTTCGCGCCCGCCAATGCGAACCCGACGAAGACCACGTTGCCGGTCATGTTTGCGACAAAGACGCGGCCAAGGCTGAGGATGCTGACTGCGTCGACGATGCCGGTGGTAGCGGTCATCACCACGAGAAGGGCTGGCAGCGGGCCGTGGCGTCGATCATGGATCAGTCGACGCCAGAAGCCCTCAGTAGGTTCGGAGGAAGGCGGCATCTCGCCATTGTGCTTCCTCGAGCCGAAGTGGCGACGACAGGGGTATCTAGAACGTGCGTGGGCGCCCTTGCAGAACGAACCGCCAGCATGACGACCACGAAGCCGGCTCTACCACGACGACTACGAAGCCTCCATCGTCGATCACCACCACTGCCGCGTCGACGACGACATCGACTACCACGACCACTACAACCACGACAACCACGACGACGACTCCACCCCCTGCGCCGCCAATTGGATTGACCGCGACGCCTTCGTGCGCGGTCGTCGCGTTAGTACCGGAGGTCACGATTAGCTGGACCGCGAGCGTGACATCGTCGGTGACCTCGTACCAGATCTACCGGAGCAGGAGCGGTGGTGCGTACGCCTCGTTTGCAACCGTCAACGGCCGCACGTCTACGAGCTATGCCGACACCTAAGTGAGCGGAAACACCACCTACTCCTATGAGGTGCCTTCGGTCGCCCCGTCGGGATCGACCTCGACTGCCGGCGTCTCGGCCGCCGGCGCTCTGCCCTCTAATCGGATCAGGCCAGATTCTGCGGTACTAGCCGGTCTCTCCAACGAGTGGGATCTGCGCTGCTTGTACTTCGCCGGCAAGGCTCGGCGCGAGCGTCATCGGGGCGTGGGCGACTCGGGCATGCTCGGCGGCGACGCGCTTCGCGCGACTCGAGAGGGTCACTCTCGCGACGAGCGCGCCGACACCCATGCCTGCCATCACTAACGCCATCGGGAATATGTCTTTGCTGCCTCTGATCCCGACGATCGGCGCGATCGCAGCCCCTAGACCGAACTGGGCGAGACCAAGGAGTGCCGAAGCTGAACCGGTGACCTCGGGAAAGCCCTGCAGGGAGAGCGCCATCGCGTTCGGCCCTACGAAGCCGTTTGAGGTCATCGTCGCGAACATGCAGATGACAATCGCGCTCAGCCCACCAAAGTGCGTGAGGACGACGACCAACAGTGTGACGGTGCTGGTCGCGATCCCGACCAGACCACCTGTCATCAGCCGCTGTGCGCCGACGCGCCGCACGATTCGGGCGCTCACCTGACTCGCTGTGATCATGCCGCAGGCATTTAGCGCGAAGAGGAGTCCGAATTCCTGGGCCGAGGCGTGGTAAATATTCTCGATCGCGAACGAGGCCCCTGCGATGTAGGCGAATACGGCCCCGAACCCGAGGCTCGTGGCGATCGCGTGCTGCAAGAAGACGATGCTCGTACCCACTCGTCGCATTGCTTTGAACGCCGGTCGAAATCCGAGATCCGTCCGGAGATCGCCGTGGAGGGTCTCAGGAACCCGGGTTATGGCGAGGGTGAGCAGGATCGTGCCGCAGACTGCGAGGGTCACAAAGACGCCCCGCCACGAGGTCAGCAATAGCAGTTCAGCGCCGATCTGGGGCGCGAGCACTGGGCCGCAGCCGGTTACCAGCATCAACAAGGAAAAGACGCGCGCAGCTTGGTAGCCCTCAAAGAGATCTCGGACAATTGCGCGCGAGATCACTATTCCCGCGGCGCCGCCGAGACCTTGGAAGAAGCGGAATGATGCAAGCAACACTGCGCTGTGCGCTGTCGAGCAGCAAAGCGAGGCGACGATAAACAGCGTCAGGCCAGCGATCAACGGCCGCCGGCGTCCGAGGCTGTCGCTGATGACGCCGTAGATGATCTGTCCTGCCGCGAGTCCGATCAGGCACATCGTGAGTGAGAGCTGAATCGCCGAGGCCGAGGCGTGCAGATTCTGCGAGATCTTCGGGAGCGCGGGGAGGTACATGTCGATGCAGAGCGAACCGAACACCGACAAAAAGCCGACGAGCAACAAGAAGCGGACCTTCGGGGAGCCGTTCGGGCCGATGTAGCGCTCCGCGAGCGCGTGGCTGTCGACGGTTGTGTTGTTCATCGCCCGAGTCACCCGGGCACGTTAACGGTCCACCCCTACCTGAGCGGTTCTCGACCCTTCGGTGTGGCCGCGACCAGGCTTGCAGGCGCGAGAGGTGCCGGGCGTCACATCCAGGTGGCGTGGTTGATCGTGACGTGGAGAATCACCCGGTGGGCCGCGTCGCGAGGGGCGCTTCCTCGGTCTCGACCGTAACGAACGGCGAGCTCGCGATAGAAGGCACCTTCTGGATCGGGGGTGATGGCGTCGACGACGCCGCGTACCTCGAGGTAGCGATACGGGTTCTCGGGATCCTGGATCGAGATCGCGACGTTGGGATTCAAGGTCAGGTTGCGAAACTTCTGGCGCTCGTCGGTATGGGTGAAACGGACGACGCTGCCGTCTGAGACGAACCACATCGGATTCACCTGCGGGGTGCCATCGGGTCGCACCGTGGCGAGACTGGCGACGATTGGTCGCTCGAGAAGATCCAGGTGATCGGCAGGTACTGTGCTCATCTTCGGTTCACCCTCATTCTGGTCAGCGAATCGACCAGCTCTCGGTCGATCTCCCATAGTCGCACGCGAGAGAATCGGGGCCGACGATTCGAGCGGTGCGCGTGTCGGGGTGTCTCGGAGCGCCCGCTCGGAGTCGGTGTCAGTACGTGGCGCTCAGCACGACGGTGCCACGCGAGGTTCGTTTCGCTCGCAGCAGTGCGGCGTCTGCGCGGGCAAGCGTCGCCCACGGCACCTCGCCGGTCGCCGGCAGTGCCAGACCTGCGGTCACTGAGGAGCCATAGGGCAAGAGGGCGGTGTCGGCACTCTTGCAGAGCGACTCGGCCAAGGCGACGACCTCGGCCTCGTCGAGGTAAGGAAGAAGGCAGACGAACTCGTCTCCGCCGTATCGAAAGATCTGAAGGTCCGGGGCGCTATCACTTAGGTGTTGGGCGAGCGATCGGAGCGCGCCGTCGCCGGCGAGGTGGCCGTATCGGTCGTTGATGGTCTTGAAGTGGTCGCAGTCGATGATCAAGGTGGCGTGCTTGGTGGTGTCCGCGAACTCTTCGACCAAGCGGAGCCCGATCTCGAGACCTCCTCGGTTCCCGAGGCCGGTCAGCTGGTCACGACTCGCCTCTCGACGAAGAAGTCGCATCTGTTCGGCGGCATCGAGGGTCGCCGCGACGTGACCGGCGATGAGCTCGAGTGGCTCCACGTCATCGCCCGAGAGCGCTCGTGGCCGTGAGTGCGCGAGCACGATCGTGCCGATTCGGGTACCGCCGGATCGAAGCGGCATAACGATGACGGCTCGCGCGTGCTCGCGGATCGACTCGGTACCGATAAAGCCGCGGCCCGTTGACTCGTTAGCGGTGTCGCAAGCGTTCACGTTGTCGACGAGGCGGGAGAGGAACGCGATCTCGGACTCCGGCAGTGCCGCGAGTGCCTCTCTTAGGGGGCCGCTTGCGGCGACGACCTCGGCACCGGCGTCAAGGACGCGAAGAAGGCAGGCGGAGTCCATCTCGGATGCCTCGCGCAAAAGCTCGACTGCTCGTTCTGGCGTGCGGTGTGCAAGCGTCAGGCGTGAGATCTCGACAGAGGCACGTCCTGCTCGTCGCCAGGCGACGTCGTGCTTTTTCCAGCCGACTACCTTCAAGCGGCTGACGAGCACTTGTACGCAACGTTCGAGGAGCTCGAGCGTGGCCGCGCCAAGCGGGGTCAGCGACTCGACGTTTAGCGCGCCGATCGTTTCGTCATCACAGATGATCGGCACACAGATCTCGCTGATGACACCGGGGATCGCCTCGAGATAGTCGGCGTTCTCACGTACGTCTTCGGCCACGATCGCCTTGCCGCTCGACCAGACCTTGCCGGTGATGCCGACCGACTCGCTCATACCGTCGAGCACCTGCCACAGCCCTCGCTGGGCGATGCAGCGCAGTTGCCCCTCGAGCTCGAGATAGAGGCTCGGCATGAGCTGGCCGCGTCGCGAGAGAAAGTCGACGACCGCTTCGCAGGCGCTTTTCGCATCAGGTGCGCCGTCTAGCCGACGAAGGAGTCGAGCCTCTTCGCGCTCTCGTCGGTCGCGGCCTGGCCGCTCGCGGGGCACATCGGGATGGCTGGACGATGTCGCAGCTCGCGCCACCTCGGGCCAGGCGCCGGCGCGGATGCGCGTCGGACGGGCGAAGAGAAATCCCTGGCCGAGGTCGACGCCAGTATCTCGGACCACCTCGAGCTCGCCGACGGTTTCTACTCCCGCGGCCACCACGGTGATTCCGACTTCGTGGGCAAAGGTCACGAGCGAGTGCAAGAGCGCCGTTCGGTTCCGATCGGCGTCAATACCGCTGATCAAGGAGCGGTCGATCTTGACGTAGTCCGGCAGCAGCTCGATCACGTGACGCAAGCTCGAGTGGCCGGCTCCGGCGTCGTCGATGGCGAGTCGGACCTTATTGGAAAGCCATGGCACGAGATCTCGCTGAACCTGGGCGTAGTCGGCGACTGCTTGCTGTTCGGTGATCTCGATCACGATTCGTTCGGGCATCTGCTCTCGAAGCGCCAACAAGTCCGGCTCGGCCAGGGTCGCGGGGCTGATGTTGACGAACAGCAGGGCGTTTCGCGGCGGCGCACCGAGCTCGAGAATCGTGCGCCAGCACGCGACCTCGAGGCGTTGGCGCATGCCGAGGTCGGCGGCTCGTTCGAGCCACCAGTCGGGTGCGCCGGGAGGAGATGCAGGGACCCGGGTCAGTGCCTCGAATCCCACGATGTCCATGTCCGCGAGGTTGACGAGTGGCTGGACGACGGCACTGAGAACCCCTGGCACACATAGTCCGTCGATGCTGGCACGCAGCCGATCGACGCTCGGTAGCGGCTCGCGCGTC
>DATCDR010000243.1:0-2031 GCA_036510575.1 Acidimicrobiales bacterium
AAGGACGAGATGGGCAAGGAAGTCGACGAAATCGAGATTCCCGAGAACCTCGCCGAAGCCGCTGCCGGCGCGCGCGAGCACCTGCTCGAGGAGGTCTCTCACTACGATGACGCGCTGCTTGAGCTGCTGCTCGAGGAGGCCGAGGTGCCCGAGGACGTGCTCAAGAACGCGATCCGCAAGGCGACGTTGTCGACCAAGCTGACCCCCGTGCTGTGCGGCTCATCGTTCAAGAACAAGGGCGTGCAGCCACTGCTCGATGCGGTCATCGCCTATCTCCCGTCACCGCTCGACGTGCCCCCCGTGCTCGGGACCGAATTGATTAGAGGCGAGGAGGAGGAGCGTCAGGTGGAGCGCCACGCCGACGACTCCGAGCCGTTCGCGGCGCTCGCCTTCAAGATCGCGGCCGACCCCTACGTCGGCAAGCTCACCTACTTCCGCGTCTACTCTGGCCGCCTCGAGGCAGGCGCCAAGGTGCTCAACGTCGGCAGCGGGCGCACCGAGCGGATCGGACGCATCCTGATGATGCACGCCAACGAGCGCGAGGAGGTCGAGGAGGTCTACGCGGGCGACATCGCCGCCGCCGTGGGCATCAAGCAGGTGGTCACCGGCGACACGCTCGCCGATCCCGCCCATCCGATCCACCTCGAGAACATCGTCTTCCCCGAGCCGGTCATCAAGGTCGCCGTGGAGCCGAAGACGAAGGTCGACCAGGAGAAGATGTCGGTTGCGCTCGGCCGCCTCGCCGAGGAGGACCCCACTTTTCAGGTCAGGACCAACGAGGAGACCGGCCAGACCGAGATCTCGGGCATGGGCGAGCTGCACCTCGAGGTGCTGGTCGACCGCATGAAGCGCGAGTTCGGCGTCGAAGCGAACGTCGGCCGCCCGCAGGTCTCCTACCGCGAGACGGTCAGGGCCACGGTCGAGAAGATCGAAGGCAAGTTCGTCCGCCAGACCGGTGGCTCGGGCCAGTTCGGGGTGGTGTTCATCAACCTCGAGCCGGCGCCCGGCGAGGGCTTTGAGTTCATCAACAAGATCAAGGGTGGAAACATCCCCTCCGAATACATTCCCGCCGTCAAGAAGGGCGTCGAAGAGGCGCTTGAGAACGGCGTCAAGGCCGGCTACCCGATGGTCGACATGCGCGTGACGCTCGTCGACGGGAAGTACCACGATGTCGACTCCTCGGAGATCGCCTTCAAGGTCGCGGGCTCGATTGCCTTCAAGGAGGCCGCTCGCCGCGCCAAGCCGGTGCTGCTGGAGCCGATCTTCGCCGTCGAGGTCGTCACGCCCGAGGATTTCCTCGGCGAGGTGATCGGCGATCTGAGTCGTCGCCGCGGGCGCGTGGAGGGACAGGAGCGCCAGGGCAACGCGCTGGCGGTCACCGCCCGGGTGCCGCTGTCAGAGATGTTCGGCTACGCCACCGACCTGCGGTCGAACACGCAGGGGCGCGCCAACTACACGATGCAGTTCGAGAGCTACGAAGAGGTGCCTCCGAACATCGCCGAGAAGGTCGTCGAACAGCGCACGGGCGAACCCGTGCCAGCCTGAGATGACCGTTAGCACTTCGCCATACTGCGTCCTCGGTCGCTCATGTGCGGAGCACACTTCGCTCCTGAGCGGGGATCTCATCCTCTTGTCTGGCTCGACTCACGATCATCTCAGGAGCCGTGTGGAGTACCTACTAAGAAGCACCCAGTGAACACGAAACGTCGCAGTTAGATAGATTTCCCCGGTTCGCCCCCAGAGGCGAGCCTAAACAAGCTGATTGAGGAGCGAACAAAAGTGGCGAAGGAGAAGTTCGAGCGCGACAAGCCGCACGTCAACGTCGGGACCATCGGTCACATCGATCATGGCAAGACGACGCTGACCGCTGCCATCACGACTGTGCTGGCAGAGAAGATGGGCGGCGAGGCCCGCAGCTTCGAGGAGATCGACAACGCTCCCGAGGAGAAGGAGCGCGGGATCACGATCGCCACCTCGCACGTCGAGTACCAGACCGAGAACCGGCACTACGCCCACGTCGACTGCCCGGGT
>DATCDR010000244.1:0-14864 GCA_036510575.1 Acidimicrobiales bacterium
GTAGCGGCTCGCGCGTCGGCAGGTTTGAGTACACACCTGTCATTACGACTCGGAGAGTTCTTGAGTTGAGACCGGGCAGGGGACCCGCCACGCCGGTGGAGGAAAGGTCGCCCACCGGTTCCTACTACGTCAGCGTGCTCCTGACGTCGTCGAGTACCGTCGTGAGCATGGAGGATGCGGCGGTAGAGCAGTTGGTCGAGGAGCTGCTGCGGCTCCCTGGCGAGACCGCGGCACACCGGGCGGAGATCTCCAGGCTCGCCGCGCGTCGGCGAGTGCTCGCCGTGATGCTGAACGACGCGATAGGTCCGACGCTCGCGGCGAAGCGGCTCGGAATCAGTCGGCAGACCTTCTGGCAGGTGCTGAATCCCGAGAAAGCCCAGGCGATCAAACGTCGAAGCTCCCACTCGAGGCGAGATGGCGCGATCACCACGGCGAGTGACGCTTTGTGACCCGATGCCATTGGGCCGACAGCTCGGAGTTGATGTCGGCCTATCACGACAAGGAGTGGGGGAGACCCGAACACGATGACCGGCATCTCTTTGAGATGCTGCTGCTCGAGGGGGCCCAAGCAGGCCTGTCGTGGTCGACCGTGTTGAACAAGCGTGAGAACTACCGACAGGCACTCGACGGTTTCGACTTCGAGAAGGTCGCCAAGTACAAACCGGCAAAGCTTGCCGAGTTGCTCGAGAATCCCGGCATCATCCGAAACCGCCTGAAGGTGGCCGCGACGGTGAAGAACGCCCAGGCGTTTCTTTCCGTCCGCGAGGAGTTTGGAACCTTTGATGCCTACCTCTGGGGTTTCGTCGGCGGGGTGCCGATCGTGAACCGGCCGAGCGAGTCCGATCCGCCGGCCGTCCGCACGGAGCTGTCGGACCAGATCGCGAAGGATCTCAAGCGGCGCGGCTTCACCTTCGTAGGAAGCACGATCGTCTACGCATATCTGCAGGCAGTCGGCGTCGTGAACGACCACATGTCGACCTGTGCCGTATTCGAGGTCGCGCGCACTGCCGCTGCTCGGGCATAGGTAGGCGACGTGGTCAGGAGATGGCAGTGATCCGAGGTTGGCAGTGATCCGAGGTTGGCAGTGGTGAGTGGGGCGCGAGCGACCACTCAGTCGCGGCTCGACGGAGCGACCGCCCTTAAAGCCCGCTTCGACGCTGCCGCGGGTGGCCCGCAACTGCTGGCGCTCGTCTCGCCGACGTGTGAGGTCTGCCTCGACGGCGTGTCGACCGTGCTTTCCGGACTCGATGAACCCGCCGGCGACGCGTTTATGGCGCACATCGTCTGGCTCCCGGTGCTTGGAAGCGATACCGGTGACGTTGCGGCAGCCGTAGCGAGAGATCGGCGAGGCAGCCGAGTCGAGCACTACTGGGATGACACTGCCTCGCTGTCGCGTGCGGCGCATGCTGCCCTCGGGCTAGCTGCGTGGGATCGGACGGTTGCCTGGGACGTGTATCTGCTCTACCCGAGCGGGGTGTCGTGGAGTAACCCACTTCCCTCGCCAAAGATGTGGCTACACCAGCTACGTATCGAGGATCAGCCGAGCCTGGACGCCGACTCGCTTCGAAGCGCGATGCAGGCACTCACCCGCTGAGCTTCGGCGCCCGTCCGGACGTGGTCGCTGCGACGATCCTTCGTAGCCTGGACGGCGGCTCATTGATGAGCAGGAATCGCTCGCGCGAGCGCCGGTTCGATTCGGCCTAGGCGCTGCAAAGTCGAGCGGACCGAGCTAACTTTCGCCTAGCTAAAGATCGTGACCTAGAGGGAGGGGACCTCCGTGTGGAATTCGTTTAACACTGACGCACAAGTAGGAGTGCACGCCGAGATAACGACGTTTACTGGTGGCAACGGGGACACGATCCACGCCTACGTGGCGAGCCCCGTGACCGACGGCAAGCGCGGCGGGATCGTGCTTATTCATCACCTTCCGGGATGGGACGAGTTCTACCAGGAGATGGCAGAGCGGCTCGCACGTCACGGCTACGACGTCATCTGCCCCGACCTGTACTGCCGCTACGGGCACGGCACGCCCGATGATGTCACCGCCAAGGTTCGAGCCGACGGCGGAGTTCATGACGACAGCGTCGTCGCTGACGCTGCCGCGGCGCTCGCATGGCTAAAGGCGCTTCCTACCAACAACGGCAAGGTCGGAATCATCGGTTCGTGCTCAGGCGGACGGCACTCGATGCTCGTCGCCTCGCTGGTACCCGGCTTTTCGGCCGTGGTGGACCTTTGGGGCGGCGGCGTCGTTGCCGCTGCGGATCAGTTGACGCCCGCCCGGCCGGTGGCACCGATCGACTACACCGCCCAGCTCGACCTCCCGATCCTCGGGCTCTTCGGCAACGACGACCAGGGACCATCCCCGGAGGCTGTCGACATCCATGAGGCGGAGTTGAAGAAGCACGGCAAGAACTACGAGTTCCACCGTTACGACGGCGCGGGACACGGATTCTTCTATTACCAAGCACCGCTTTACCGGCAAGAGCAGGCGATGGACGGCTGGGCCAAAGTGTTCCAGTTCTTTTCCGACAACCTGAGCGCCTAAGCGCCGCCGACTAGGCACAAAGGAGACCGAGATGTGCACGATGATTGCGATCACGACCGAGGTTCACGGTGTCGGCAAGGGTCGGGACGGTTGGTTCCCGATCACCCAGTCGACGGTCGGCTACGACCACGCCACGCACAGCCAGAACGAGCACGCGCTGCTGCTCGATTTTGTGAACTATTCCATCGGCACCGGCGCGCGCGTCGCGGTTGAGCTTGATATCGCCTCAGGTAAGGCGCTACTAGCCCAGCTCGCCGAGGCGATTCGTCAGGCCGAGGCGAGCGGTGTCTCAGAGGGCAACCCCAACGAGTCCCGGTCGCACCGTCACGGAGAGCTGGTCCACAGCCACAGCGCTGCATAAAACAGGACTACCGGGCGCTGGGGTGGTCCGGCGCATCGGCAATTTCAGCCGAATTCTTCTCAGGATGAACCCTCGCGGGCTGTGACGCGGAGGTAAAACTGGGGGAGTGACAATCTCGGACGTCTCAACAGCCGCTGGAATCGGACTTAGTACGCCGGTCGATCCTTCGTCGACCCTCGGCGAAGTGCTTGGCCGCCACCCTGGGAACCCAGGACGTCGCACACGCATCGTCGCTACGATCGGGCCCGCATCGTCGAGTCCTGCTCAGCTCTCCGCGCTGGTCGACGCCGGTATGGACGTCGCTCGGGTGTCGTTCGCGCACGGCAGCATCGCTGACTCCATTGACTTGATCCGACGGATCCGTTCGGTCTCGCCGCGACTCGGCATTCTGCCGGACCTTCCAGGCCCGAAGATCAGGAGTACGGCCTTCCCAGACGGTGGTGTGGTTCTCGAGACGAACTCCGAGTGCTTGCTCGTTCGAGGCTCGGCCGCGCCGACGAGCTCGGCGTCGCGGATCGGCGTCAGCGTCGAGGAGGTGCTCGTCAGCCTGGTCGAAGGCGACATCGTTCCGATCGGCGACGGGGGCATCTCGCTCGTGGTTGTTGGCGTCGGAGACGACGGGGTGATGACGCGCGTCCGATCCGGCGGCCTTGTGATGGGTAAGCCGGGCGTGACGGTGCCCTCGCGACGCTTGACGCTTGCGACACCGACGTCGGAGGATCTCGATCGAGTTGCCGCACTCGTAGCCGAAGGCGTGGATGCCATAGCTGTCTCCTTCGTGCGAAGCGCCGACGACATTGAAGCGGTCCGCGACGCGATCGGCGGCTCCGGAGCGATGCTGGTCGCAAAGATCGAAACGCTGGAGGCGATCGAGAATCTCGATGAGATCGTCCGAAGTGCCGACGCGATGATGGTCGCGAGAGGCGACCTCGGAGTGCGCCTTCCGCTCGAGGACATCCCGATTCTCCAAAAGCAGATCATCCGGACCGGCGTGAGATTCGGGCGCCCGGTGATCACCGCCACCCAGATGCTGGAGTCGATGATCACCTCACTTGTGCCCACTCGCGCCGAGGTGACCGATGTCGCCAACGCCGTGCTCGACGGGACGAGCGCAGTGATGCTCTCGGGTGAGACCGCGGTTGGGACCGATCCCGTCAATGTGGTGGCGACGATGGCTCGGATCGTGGCGAGGACCGAACGCGACTTCGACTACCCGAACTGGGGAGCGGCTTTAGGCGCACAAGAGGTGGTCGACGAGGAGCCGCTTCGCCGGATCACCGCCTCGGTGACGGGCGCCGCCTGGCGCGCGGCGCTCGAGCAGTCCGCCGTTGCGATCATCGCCTGCACCCAGTCGGGCGCGACCGCGCGGGCGATCTCAAGGTTTCGACCGAGCATGCCGATCGTGGCGGTGACGCCGAGCGAACGTACGCTTCGCCAACTCTCGATGAGCTGGGGCGTTGAAGCGCTGCTCACCGACACGACCGCCGACACCGACGAGGACATCTGGCGCGCGATCCAACGGGTAGTGACCGCCGGCTATGCCGCCTCCGGTGACGTGGTCATCGTGCTCGCGGGATCGCCCTATGAGACCGCGCCGGTCGCCGACACGATGCGGGTCGTGCGGATTCCCTGAGCTCGCTTCGTGCCAGTCGCGTCGCGCTATTCAACAGATGCGGCGCAAGCTGTTGTCGGACGAAGACGCGAAAGCGCTCGCGAACACCGTTTCGGTGCCATGGACGATGTTCGCCCTTCGCAAGGTTTGGAATACGACCGGGGCGAGAACTCCAAGTTCGCGTAGGAGTCGGGGCTAACGGCCCTAGGGGACGCGTTGGCTAACTTCTCCAAGGCAAGGTCGGGTGGTCGAGCAGGCCAGATGGGCTTTCCGCGTTTCAAAAAGGCCGGCGGCAATCGCTCCTGTCGCTTCTGGGCCGGTGTTTCTGTGATTGATTCGCGCCACATCCGCCTGCCGCGGATCGGGATCGTACGATCGAAGGAGACGACGACCTCCTTGCTTCACCACGTAGACGATGGCACGGCGAGGATTCTCAATGCGACGATCTCCGAAGAGGCAGGGCGCTGGTTCTGTTCGATCTGCGTCGAAATCGAACGGGAGGACTCGACTGCGTCATTCCCGGCCGCGATCGTCGGCGTCGACCTCGGCGTGAAGTTTCTCGCAGGGTCAAAGTGACTGTCCCACTACCCGTCAGTTGACCTCGAGCAGGTCGACCACGAACACAAGTGTCTCGTTCGGCCTAATCACGCCGCCAGCGCCGGCTGCGCCGTAGCCAAGGCTCGGCGGGATCGTCAGTCGCCGACGACCGCCCGCCTTCATGCCCGCTACTCCCTGGTCCCAGCCCGCAATCACCTGGCCTTTCCCGAGCGCGAAGGAGAAGGGATCACCGCGATTCCACGAGGCGTCGAACTCGGTCCCTGTTGACCAGGACACCCCGACGTAGTGAACCGTGACGGTTGCGCCAGAGAGAGCTTCGGTCCCGGAGCCAACCTCGAGCTCCTCTATGTCCAGCTCAATAGGGGGCAGTGAATCGGGGATGGTGACGATCGGCTTGTCAGAAGGCATGCCGTGACGTTATTCGGGATCGCCAGCTCGTGCAGCCCCGCTACCGAGGCTCAGCCGCGAACCGGATAGTCGGCAGCGTAGGAAGGGACGTCGAGGCCGGCGATGAGACCGGGATCGGCGACAGCGGGGCTGGACGTCATCTGCAGTGGAATGACCCCTGCCCAGATCGGCAGGTCGTGATCCTCGGCTTTGTCGATGGGTGGTCCGACCCGGATCTTCACCGAGAACTCCTCGATGGGGAGTCGGACCACGAGCGTCGCCCGCAGCTCCTCAGGCGTAGGTGGACGCGAGTCGCGCGTTCTTCCAGGCACGATGTGCTCGACGAGCGCATTCATCGCCAGCAGCTTCTCCGCCTGGTCCTCAACCTCGTGTCCGACCGAGAAGATCACCGCCGAGCGGTAGTTCATCGAGTGGCTAAAGCTCGCCCGTGCGAGCACGACACCGTCGAGCAGCGTCACGCTCACACAGGCCTGCGCGGCGCGAGCGAGAGCTGCGAGCATGTGGTTGGCGGCTGCACCGTGGACGTAAAGCACGTCGTCGAGGCGTGCGTATCCGGTAGGGAGCACGTAGGTGGTGTCACCTTCGCTGAATCCGACGTGACAGACGAGTCCTTCATCGAGAATCGTGTTCAGCACGGCACGGTCGTAGTTCCCGCGCTCGTTGTGGCGTTTGACGGTCGTCCGGCTAGACGAGGGGGAGGCAGCGGTTCGGGTCTCACTCACGTTGTAAGTATCGACCGCAATCAAACCCAGGTGGGAGATTTCCTCATCTGTGCCGCGCGTTCGGGCACTGCGACTCCCGAGCGGCTCTGATCGCGCGGTCGTCATCGGCTGCGATTTCGGCGTAGGGTGCCGTGTTGTCAGGTAGGTAGCGGCAAGGGGAGCCGCCTCGAAGGGGGAGATGCGATGCCAGAACAGCCTCGTCCCGAAGTTCCGACGTTCACGACGATCGAGGAGGAGCGAAGCTACCGCAAGATGCACCTCGCTGCGGCCTTTCGTGTCTTTGGCCGGATGGGCTTTAGCGAAGGTACCGCAGGGCACATCACCGCTCGCGATCCCGAGCTGCTCGACCACTTCTGGGTGAACCCGTACGGCATGCACTTCTCACAGATCAAGATCAGCGACCTATTGCTCGTAAACGACGAGGGGGAAGTCGTCGAAGGCAACCGTCCCGTAAACCGGGCGGCGTTCGCGATCCACTCCCGGGTACATGCTGCGCGCCCCGACGTCGTCGCTGCTGCGCACACGCATTCGATCTATGGGCGGGCGTGGTCATCGCTTGGACGGCTGCTCGATCCGATCAATCAGGATGTCTGTTCGTTCTTTGAGGACCATGAGCTCTTCGATGACTTCACCGGCGTCGTCCTCGACACTGCCGAGGGCGACCGGATCGGGAAGACGCTAGGTCAGTCCAAGGCGATGATCTTGCAGAACCACGGGATACTCGCCGTCGGACAGACGGTCGACGCCGCGGCATGGTGGTACCTGAAGATGGAGCGCTCCTGTCAGGCGCAGCTCCTCGCCGAGGCCGCCGGCAAGCCGAAGCTCATCGCTCCCGACTTTGCGCGGCTCACGCGTGACCAGAGCGGCACACCGAAGGCAGGCTGGTACTCCTTCCAGCCGATGTATGACTGGATCGTCGCAGAAGAGCCTGACCTCTTCGACTGAGCCTACCGGGCGACCTTTTCCTCGCCGAGAGCCCGACGCACCATCTCGTCGTCGTCGGTACCAAGGTCACGCCAGTCTTCACCTGCCGCGAGGATCTTCTCCGCGGCCCTGATGCTTTGGAAGCTGTGGACGCCATCGGCGAGCGCGAGCGGGTCCTTCCCCTCGGCAACGTCCTTCGCGCCCTGGAGTAGTAGCGCGTGCATGCGTATCAGCGCTCCGTCGGTTGTGCCCCAGTGCTCCTTGGTCCGGTCGTAGCGCGGCCCCATCGACTCGGTGACCAACAGGTCCTGGCTCCGGAACTCCGAGACTCCCGAGAACGTTCGCGACTTCTGCGCTTCTAGATCGTGCTGGTAGTTGTTCTCGCGGGTGTAACTGCGCTCGATGATGCCGTTCTTTAACGGGTGCATCACGTAGGGGTAGTTCGGGGAGTTCAGATAGCTCGGTCCCGTCACGTCGGAGAAGTCGTGCGGTGCCTGCGTCACGACGGTGTAACGCCAGGCGTGCTCGTCATCGATCGGGACGATGATCAGCTGTCGCGTGTTGTACGGGATGTTGGAGATCAGCGCGCCATAGGGCATCACGTAGGCGTACGTGCGGGCGTGGATGTGCCCGTTCGGGGTGTCGCGAAGCGCCGCGTAGCGAAAGCCGTGCCAGGCGTCTTCGACCTCGAGGCGCGGCGCGCGGTCATAGGCCCACAGCCGCGCCGACATCCACGACGTCGGGTACCCAGGTCGGTCGGTGCCGTCGTCAGGGATCTCCTCCATCGCCTTCCAGGAGTGCAGGAAGGAGATGTGGGCACCGTCAAGGTCGCCATCGAGGCTCTGGATCCAGTTGCAGTCGAGGAACTCCTTCGTGGTCGAGATCTCGTCGGGGAGCAGCGACTCGGTGCCGAAGTCGCGAAATGGCGTCATCGTCTCTGGCGGGCCCATGTAGGTCCAGACGATTCCGCCGGACTCGTGCGTCGGATACGCGGTGGTCGTGATCTGCTCGGCGAAGCTCCTGCGCTCGACGGGCATGTCGACGCACTGGCCGCTCCGGTCGAACTTCCAGCCGTGGTAGATGCAGCGCAGCCCACACTCCTCGTTCCTGGCGTAAAAGAGGCTGGCCCCACGATGCGGGCAGTGCTCGTCGATCAGGCCCACCTCGCCATCGGTGTCGCGAAAAGCGACGAGGTCCTCGCCGAGAAGTCGCACCCTGACGGAAGTCTCCGGCTCGGCGATCTCGAGTGTCAGACATGCCGGCGTCCAGTAGCGGCGAAGCAGATGTCCGACTGGCGTGCCAGGCCCGGATCGCGTCAGAGTCTCGTTCTCCTCGGTGGTGTGCATCTCGCTATCCCCATTTCTCCTCAAAACCCTGTCGGCGCGACGATCGGGCGTCGGCGACGCGAACTGTTCTAACACCACTTGCTGGCCCTGAAAAGCTCAGCAGGCCACGCTTGCCGGCGGATCGTTGTGGTACGCCGCGAGCATTCTCGGAGAACCCTTTGTACGCTTGCGTCCGCTCCCGTGGAGGAGGTTACGCGTGCCGCACGAGATTCCGAGTCGTATCACTCCGGTCGACGGCCGCTGCGCGCTCTGTGGCGGGACGGCGGTCACCTACCCGTTGGCGCTCGTCGCCCTCTGCGGCAGGCACCTGACGTCGCTCGACATGGTTATCGGCATGGGCTTTCTACCGAAGGACTACTTCCAGACGGTCTCCGGAGGAGGCTATGACTGACGCCATGGGCTAGGAGCACAAATGCCCGCCATGGGCTGGAGGACAATGCCGATCACGAAATCAGATTTGGCCTCGGTGTAAATCCGCTGCTTACTCAGTGCGTTGATCGCCCTCGCGAACTCGATGACGACCGGATCGAACGCCGTTCGGCGGGCGCGTCAATGCAACGGTGCGCCAATGACAAACGCCCGGCTTCGGCAAGTAGGTAGCTTCTTGAGTTCGATAGTTTGGAAGGCGTGCTGGAACCGCGGGCCTTCGTTTCGTCGCCAACGACCAGGTTGTGAGGATCGGAGGGTGGCATCGAGGGACACCAGACGGCGATGACGTAGTCGGCGAGAATGCCCTGGTCGGACCGGCTTTCTCTGCCACAGCAGAGGCAGGGGTTCTGCCTGAGCCCCCGCCCAGGGAGGCGTGGCAGGACGTCGAGCCGCACCCCAAGCGTCGGTTCATCTTTTTCATCTGCGCGATCGCGCTCTTCATGGCGTCAGTGGACTCCACCATCGTCGCCACCGCGTTACCGAAGATCGGCTTTGCGCTCCATGCCAGGATCAACTGGCTGAGCTGGACGATCACGATCTACAGCCTCGGCCAGGTGATCATGTTGCCGCTCGCCGGCCGGATCAGCGACCAGATCGGGCGAAAAAAGCTCTTCTTGTTGTGCGCGGTTCTCTTCACGGTCGCGTCCGTCGCATGCGGCTTTGCGAACAGTATCTACACGCTGGTCCCGCTGCGCTTCATCCAGTCGATCGGTGGCGGTGGATTCCTTCCCTCGGCGAGCGGAATCGTCGCTGACCACTTCGGCAAGGAGCGCGACCGTGCGCTCGGAATGTTCTCCTCGATCTTCCCGATCGGCGGTGTCGCAGGGCCGATCTTTGGCGGCCTCATCACGCAGTACTGGGACTGGCGTGGCATCTTCTTCGTGAACGCGCCGATCGGGATCATGTTGATCTTTTTGATCTGGCGCTTCGTTCCCTCAACCGCCCGGCTCACGGCGGCCAAGATCGACATCCCCGGCATCGCGCTGCTCGGCGTGATGCTCGTCTCTGGGATGTTGACGGTGACCACGCTCGGTGAACGCGGCTCGACACCGCTTAGTCCCTCGGTGCTGGCGCCTGCGGGTGCCGCGGTCGTGTTCGGGTACTTCTTCTTCCACCACATCAATAGGAGCGCGTCGCCGATCATTGCGCCTCGACTCATCAGGGGAAAGGGCTTCGCGATCATGAACGTGGTGAACGTGCTCTTCGGCGGCGCCGGCTTCGGCTTTGGTGTCCTTATCCCGCTCTACGCCGAGAACCGCTACCACATCGTCAGTTCGAGTGCGGGAACGGTGCTCTCCGCGCAGGCGATCGGGATGACGTTCGTCGCCGCGATCGCCTCGTACATGCTGCGGCGTACTGGCTATCGAAAGCCGATGGCGATCGGGTTCACCGTCGTCGCAGCGAGCCTCGTGATGCTCTCGATCGCGCCACGGATCGTCGGTCCATACTGGTGGCTCGCGTTCTTCGCGATGTTCACCGGGCTCGGCCTCGGCTGTGTCGCGCCCGCAGCGAACAACGCCACGCTCGCGCTCGCGCCAACCGATGTCGCCGCGATCTCGGGTCTTCGAGCGACGTTTCGCCAGACCGGCTCGATCACCTGTGTCTCGGTCGTCTCCGCCGTCATAGCTAGGAGCCAGCACCCTGGAATCGCCCAGGCACACGTCTTTTGGGTGCTCGCAGGTCTTTTGATCGTGACGGTGGGGCTCACCGCGCTCGTCCCTGATCACAAGGGGAGCTGGTAGGAGGTCAGCTTTTGCCCGCTCCTTGGTCGTGCGTAGTGCATCGCCCGTTCCGACGTGCATCCGGATCGCGCTGAGCGTCGAGATCAACACCGTTGCCGCGAGCAAGAGAAACGCCACGCGGTAGGCGTCGATCCTCGTCGGATGTGCAGCCACGAGGGACCCGAGCGGTCCGCCGAGGCGGCGACCAATAGGGCGACGTTTCGCTGCTTGGCATCAATCATGGCGTGGTCTCAATCGCGTACTCGCCTCGACTTGGCGCGCTCGCCGTAGGACGCGGAGTTCGCCGCCGCGGTGGGTGCGCGTCAGGGCCGGCCGCGAGCGGCCTGACCGAGCGGGGGAGCGGCGTGCCTATTTGATCGAGGCCGCTTCGAAGCCGGAGTAATCGTCGACTGGTAGAACCAGGTCGGGCTCGATTCGCTGATGGCTCTCCGCGGTGAGGTGAACTGCCGTGCCGTAGCAGATAAAGACGAGGATGTGGCGGGAGTGGCCAAGTGGCCCGTCGATGATCTTGACGTCGACGACGCCTGCCGCGCGCTCGCCGAGCGCCGCGGATTGCATGCGCTCCATCGCCAATTCGCGGGCGTCTTGGAGCGCCTGGGTAAGGGTTGTCAGCTCGATGTTCTGTCCGGTCTGAGCGAGTGTCTGGCGAAGTCCCCGGAGCGGCGATCCGACGAAGCTCGCTCCAGCCACGAGGTCGAGCGGTGCCCAGCCCCCTCGAAGCAGCAACGCGAAGTCGCGGACCGAAAGGTCGGTCATGAAGGGTCGTCCTACGCTTGCCTTGGTCGCCCCGATCTGGCGGATCGAGGTGCCGACCATCGTCACGGTGACGCTCAGTCGCTCGATCTCCACCTCGACGGAGACGCCGACGATCCCGCCTCCGCCGGAGTTCGCAGCCTCATGGCGAATTCGCTCCTCCGCGACCCTGAAACCATCGAGTACCGCCTGGGTGGCATAGGGGAGCTCGACAGGCGAGCCCTGGCCGTAGGGGATGTTGAAGGTTCCCCACGGGATGGACATGACCGAGACGCCCGACACAAGATCGGTTGGTTCGAATCCCATGCCGTGGAGCAACAAGGACTCGTCGATGGTGAGATCCGAGGTTACCGAGCGTGTGCCCTTCGGCGCCGGCGTCGCCAGCGCGGCGATCGCTTGTTGCATGTCGGTGGGGTCGATGATCGTCATCGGTCGACCAAGGAGACGACCGGGCGCGGTGGCTCGGTCTCCTCGGGTGCCCTGAATCGGCGCACCCGGTTGCCGCGGACGACGACTTCGATCTGGGGACCCTCCTGGTTCTCATGCGATCGCACGACGAGCGCGGCGGCGTGGAGGACGTCGCCATCGAGCTGTGCACGGATGCGCTCGCGAGCTAGCGACCTGGCGGCGGTGTGGGCGCGTGCCACCTGGTCTACCTCGCCGTTGCCCACCCCTCCCCAGGCCCACTGGTTGCCGCCACGAAGCTGATACTCGGTGATGCACGAGGCGTACACACCGACCTCGGCGATCGTGAGTGCGATAGCTACTGGCGTGAAGCCCGATTCGACGAGCTTGTTGAGCTTTTGCCCGGCGAGGAACGTTGTGAAGGGGACAGCTGGGAGTGGAACGCCAGCCACACCAACCGCGGTGCCAGAGAGGGAGAACTCGAACGAGGAGGTATCGCCGTGATGTTCTGCACGTTCGACGATGCCGATAACGCCGTGCGCGCCGAGCTCGCGGGCCTCAGCTAGCAACCGGTCGGTCGCGAGCTGCAGCGCGGCGGTCCAGGTCTCTTCGATCCAGGTCTTTTCATAGTTGAGCCCGTAGCTCCGGTGCTCAGCTGAGACCATCCCGTGTGGGCAGTTGTACTGCTCGAAGTAGCCCGTTGGTCGCCGGTTGCCACCGAATCCGCCGCCGAGCGCGGAGAAGTTCGAAGTGTAGAAGTTCCACGACACGACGCAGCATCCCTGTACGAATCCGAGCGGCTTGAGCCCAGAGCTGACGCACGCCGCGAAGTCATTCGTGGACAGGCCAGACGACCATGCACCAGGCCTGGAGAAGACCTCCGGCACCGAGGCGACGTCAGACATCGACTTAGTTGTCGAGCGAGATGATGGTCTGTGGCGAGATGAGCCCGCTCGTCCCTTCGGCTTCGGCCACGGCGGTGCCGAGTGCCAGGAACTCGATCGTGTGGCTGCCCCACATGTGGGACTTCTCGATCAGCTTCACCTCGACGATCCCAGAGGCACCGAGTCGGTTCGCCTCATCTTGCATCCTCGTCATGGCGAGCTCGCGTGCGTCATAGAGCGCCTGGGTGTAGTTCGGGAGCTCCGCGTTCCTCCCCATCTGTGACATCGTCTGACCGAGTCCTCGATGGGCGATGTGGTACACGCAGGTGCCCATGACGAGGCCGAGCGGGATGTGCCCTACCTTGCGCAGCGTCCAGAACGCCTGGCCAGAGAGGTCCGAGGTGAAGGGCTTGCCCTCGGAGTTGCGGTACGACTTGCCGTCTTCAGCCTTGATCGCCGTGCCCATGGCGATGAACTCGGCGCTGTCGGCGCCGAA
Source organism: Acidimicrobiales bacterium (assembly GCA_036510575.1). Lineage (GTDB taxonomy): Bacteria > Actinomycetota > Acidimicrobiia > Acidimicrobiales > Bog-793 > DATCDR01. The sequence goes on from DATCDR010000244.1 coordinate 13,186, forward strand.
CTCGTAGTAGTTGACGTCGAGGCGAACACCGACGACGCCGTCGGCACCGAGCTCCATCGCTTCTTCTTCCATTCGCGTGATGGCGAGCTCACGAGCGGAGTACATCGCCGAGGTGAGCTTGTCGAGCTCCTGGCTCGTGCTCCACTTCCTGGTCTGCAGGCCGATGTGGTAGATCGACGAGCCCATGACGAAGCCGAGTGGGTGAAATCCGGCGTCTTTTACGAGCAGGAACTCATTGACCGATAAGTCGGAGGTGAAGAGGCCGTGCTCGAGCTCTTCGAGCCGGTGCCCTGCGTCTTTTGGCAGGTCGGCGGGTAGCTCGTTTGGATGTTGTGACATCAGTCTCTCCCAATAACGATTGACTCAAGTGCCTGGCGGGTGACGGCGCTGTGGTTGGCCTCTTCGCGGAGCGCCTCGAGCAACGTCCGGATCCACGTCTCGGCATCGGTTCGCTCGGTGCGGATTCGAATACCGCCAGAGACGCGCCCGATGAGGAAGGTCGGCGCACCACCTCCGAGCTCGGCGACGAGTTCGGAGTCGGCGAGGTGCACCTCGACTTTTCGAATGACGTTGGTCTTTCGCAGCCTGCCCTCGCGCTCGATTCGAAGCCGGTCGCCGAGAACCTGGGCGAGTCGTTCGGTGAGGAGCCGCATCATGAGCTGGTTGTCGCCCCCGTCGGCTGCCATCGAGGACACCGCAAGGTCGAGATCAAAGGAGCTGTCGCCGCTGGTCATCGATCGAGATGTTACAGGCAGCCGGCAAGCATGCACCGGCGAGGCAGATCCTCTTTACAGCCCAATAGGCGGTTTTACCACCTAGCTGGTTAGATATCTCAGGTGCCGGATTCGTCAGCTTCATCGTCAAGTGACGGGCTACGGCTGCGTAACGAGACGACGTACCGTGATCTAAAGGTCGTACCTGGCTTTTTCCACGTGATGCTGGCGTCGATCTGTTGCAAGAGCGCGGCGCGTATGTACCAGGTGCTGCTCGTGCTCTTCGTGCTCGCGATCTTCCACTCCCCTGGACTTTCGGGCCTGATCGTGCTGGTCAGCCTGATCCCTGGCATCGTGCTCAGTCCGATCGCCGGCGCCCTCTTAGACCGCAGGGGACGGGTCCTCTTGATGGGGGTGGACTACCTCGTTGCAGGGCTTTCGGTGACCGCGGTGATGACGCTTTCGCTGCTGCACGCCCTCTCGATCCCGGCGCTGTTCGTTATCGTCGGTGCCGGATCCATCACGCAACCACTGAGTGCGGTCGGCGCGAGGGCGCTTTTGCCAACGATTGTCCCGCGGCACCTCTGGGACCGGGCGAACGGCCTCGACTCAACGACGTACGTGATCGCGACGGTGCTCGGTCCGGCCACCGCCGGCCTTTCTGTGGCAGTCATCGGGGTCCGGTGGGCGCTTGGCATCCCGATCCTGCTCTACATGTGCGCCGCAGTCGCCCTCATCGGCGTAAAGGCACCGTCACCGGCACCTCCTGACGGGGCAACACTCCTTGGTGACGCGTTCGGCGCGGTGCGCTACGTCTTTGCCAACCAGGTCCTTCGTCAGCTTGCGCTCACGATCACGATCTTTAACGCGGGCATTGCGGTCACGACCGTCGCCGTGCCGGTCTACGTGATCCGCCACCTCCACGGGGGCTCGACCACGACCGGGCTGATGATCGCCACGCTCGGC
>DATCDR010000245.1:0-13212 GCA_036510575.1 Acidimicrobiales bacterium
TACTCACCGATCCGTTGAGTAACCGCTGAATAGCGACGCGAGCCACAAACGACTTCACCCCGGCCTGCGGCCGGGGTGAAGTCGTTTGTGGCGGTACTGCTCCCTTAGTGGAAGACGACCGTCCTGTTCCCGTTCATCATCACCCGATGCGACAGATGTGCCTCGACCGCGCGGGCGAGGGCGACGCACTCGACGTCGCGCCCGATGGCAGTGAGCTCATTCGGGTTCGCCCGGTGATCTACACGGACCACTTCTTGCTCGATGATCGGCCCCTCGTCGAGCTCACTCGTCACGTAGTGCGCGGTTGCGCCGATCAACTTCACACCGCGCTCGTAGGCCTGGTGGTACGGACGCCCTCCTTTGAACCCCGGCAGAAAGGAGTGGTGGATATTGATCGCTCGTCCATCGAGCCTGGAGACCATCTCGGGGGAGAGGATCTGCATGTACCGGGCCAAGATGACGAGAGCGACGCCGAGCGAGTCGGCGAGGTCGCAGATCGTGGTCTCTTGTTCCCGGCGATTCTCATCCGAGACCGGCAGGTAGTGAAAGGGAATTCCGTAGGCACCAACCAGCGCTTCGAAGTCCGGGTGGTTGGAGACCACGCCGGCGATCTTGCCGCTCAATGCGCCGATGCTCTGGCGGTAGAGCAGGTCATTCAAGCAGTGCCCGAGCTTGCTCACGAGCACGAGGACTGGCGGAGTCTCCAATGGACTATGGCTCGTGACCTCCATGTTGAAGCGACTGGCGAGCTCGCCAAGCCCATCTTCGAGACCGAGCTCGTCGCTGTCTGCGGCGTTGCTCGTAACAACGCGCATAAAGAACCGGTTCGTCCTCGTGTCAGCGAATTGCTGGCTGTCGTCGATGTTCCACCCAGCGCCTGCCAGCAGACCGGACACCGAGTGAACGATGCCGATCTGATCTGGGCAGGCGAGTGTGATGACGCGCTGAACCGGCTTCTGGTCCGCCATCGGATTCTCCGCCTCCTCGGTGCTTCTGCTTAGTAGCGGTAGTGGTCAGGCTTGAAAGGCCCGGCCAGTGAGACGCCGAGATACTCGGCCTGCCGCTCCGAGAGCGTGGTCAGGTGCACGCCGAGCGCCGCGAGGTGCAGCCGGGCGACCTTCTCGTCGAGGCGCTTTGGGAGCACGTGGACGCCGACCGCGTACTGGGTGCGGCCGTCGAAGAGCTCGATCTGGGCGAGTGCCTGGTTCGTGAAGGAGTTCGACATGACGAAGCTCGGGTGGCCGGTCGCGTTGCCGAGGTTCATCAGGCGGCCTTCGGACAAGACGATGACCGAGTGCCCGTCTGGGAAGACCCACTCGTCAACTTGTGGCTTGATGTTCACGCGCGAGATCCCCGGGAACTGGGTGAGCCCGGCCATGTCGATCTCGTTGTCGAAGTGACCGATATTGGCGACGATCGCGTCGTGCTTCATCTTCGACATGTGGTCCGCGGTGATGACGTTGAGGCTCCCCGTCGCGGTGATGAAGATGTCGGCGCTGTCGACGAACTCCTCGATCGTTGCTACCTGGAAACCCTCCATCGCTGCTTGCAGCGCACAGATCGGGTCGATCTCGGTGATCACGACTCGCGCACCCTGGCCGCGGAGCGACTCCGCGCAGCCCTTGCCGACATCGCCATAACCGGCGACGACGCAGACTTTGCCGCCGATCAGCACGTCGGTCGCCCGGTTCAGGCCGTCGATCAGCGAGTGGCGACATCCGTACTTGTTGTCGAACTTCGACTTGGTCGCGGAGTCGTTGACGTTGATCGCAGGGAACAAGAGCACACCTTCTTGCTCCATCTGGTAGAGGCGGTGGACCCCGGTCGTCGTCTCTTCCGAGACGCCCTTGATCTCGTTGGCCATGTTGGTCCAGCGCTCGGTGTCTTGTTCGAACGACTCGCTCAAGATCTCCAGGAGGAGCCCGTACTCTTCGGAGTCGTCGACAGTCGGTGAGGGCACCTTGCCGAGTGCCTCGAACGTCGAGCCCTTGTGCACGACGAGCGTTGCATCGCCGCCGTCGTCAAGGAGCATGTTCGGGCCACCATCTGGCCAGACGAGAGTCTCGATCATGCACTCCCAGTACTCGCGGAGCGTCTCGCCCTTCCAGGCGAAGATCGGCACGCCGCGGGGCGCGGACACGGTGCCTTCTCTTCCGACGACGACCGCTGCAGCGGCTTCGTCCTGGGTTGAGAAGATGTTGCAGGAGGCCCAACGGACCTCAGCGCCGAGGTCGACGAGCGTCTCGATGAGGACGGCGGTCTGGATCGTCATGTGGAGCGCGCCAGATATCCGTGCGCCGGTGAGTGGCTTGGAGACGCCGAACTCGGAGCGCATCGACATCAGGCCTGGCATCTCGTTCTCGGCGAGTTGGATCTGCTTACGCCCGTAGGCCGCAAGCTCAAGGTCTTTGACCTTGTAGTCGCTGTTGGAAAGGATGGGACGTTCGTTGCTCACTTGCTCTCCTCTTTTGAAGTTCTCGGTGGGAATGAAGGGCCTAACTCGGTCACGACGCTGAAGCTTCATTGGTGGCCCGGCCAGCATCGGTGGTCGATGCGTCCCCGACGGCTTGGCCATCGGCAGGCGTCTCGTTGGATTCAGCAGAAGTTAGGGATGAAGCGGCGAGGGCGTCCCGCCCAGACCCGCGGCTGTGGCCGCGTTCGCCAAGTACATCTGCTCTGACGATAGCGGCTCCAGCAACCATCGACTCGAGTTTTGCTCGCGCGACCGCGGCGGGAAGATGGCGCAGACCACAGTCCGGGTTCACGACCAATCGCTCCGGTGGCAGGACTTTGAGCGCCTGGTAAAGCCGGTCTGCGACCACCTGGGGGGTTTCGATGTTGTTGCTCTTCACGTCGATGACGCCCGCGCCGAGCTCGAAACTGTTGGGGTAACGGCGGAAGAGCTCGAGGTCGTCGAGGCCCTTGCGGCCGAACTCCAAAACGAGCTCATCGACGCCGGCGTCGAGAACCGCGGGGAAGAGAAAGTCATAGTGACCCTCCCACGCCGGCCGGGCGTAGCGATTCCCGTAACAGACGTGGAGCGCGACGTGGGTGTCGACGTCTTCGGTGACGATGTTCACCGCCGCGATCGCGAGGTCGATCTGATCTGGGTGCCCGGCGAGGTACGGCTCGTCGAGTTGGATGCGACTGGCCCCGGCCGCCACGAGTTGGAGCGCCTCGGTGTGGATCAGCGCGGCGAGCGCGAGGACGATCTCGGCATCGCTTGCTTTGGAGTGGTTGGTGAGTCGGCGCGACAGCGAGTACGCCCCGGGGAGGGAGATCGTGACACCACGGTTCGTCCGTGCCTTTAGATACTCGAGGTCGTCGACGAGACCGAACCCGGCAAAGCCTTCCGGATTCGGCAGCGCGCCGGTCACGGTCGCGCCGTAGTAGTCGAAGTAGTACTCCTTCGGGTTTCCGGAGAGCTCGATGCCGGTGATCCGCTCGATGAAGTAGTCCATGTCGTTGTCGCGGCGGAACTCACCGTCCGAGACGATGTCGAGGCCGGCGGCCTCTTGGTCGACGAGCGCCGACTTGATAGCGGTCTCGTGGATCTCGGTTAACAGTGCGGCCGAGATCCGACCTCGCTGGAAGTCGGTGTTGAAGCGTCCGAGCCACTCCGGCACGGAGTAGGAGCCGACGACTGAGGTGAGGAGCGGCTGTCGCTCCCGATGCCCGGTTGTCCGACTCGTGGGACTCGGGTTTTCTGTCTCTCTTGTCATTTCGATGGTCATGTCGTTAGTCCCGTGCTCGTGCGGTTGCGGTTGAGATCGGTGACTTGCTGCCGTGTGCGAACGGGCTGAACTCGACCGCGAATCCCCGTCTGCTCGCCGAGGTCTTCATAATCGGGCCGTTGACCCAGTTCACGACGGAGCCGTCGTATTTGCCAGGGCCGCGAAAGCCGGTCTGGAACTGCTCGAGATCGGTTACGAACAGGTCGTGGCAGACGAAAAGCCCGAGCGGATGCAGCAGTGGCAGCGTGTCGATGAAGCTCGCCACGGCGCCGTTCGAAACGTGAAAGCGTACGTCGCCGTGGCCGTAGGTGAGCGGCTCGAGCACCTCTCCGGTGATGCCGGCGCAGATCTCGTAGTCGTCGAGTGGCCCAAGCGGGGTATAGCGCTCAGCTATCCGCACCGCCGCCCAGACTTCTTGCCAGAAGGCGGTGGCGGCGAGCGCGTTGGCGAAGAGGTTCGGCGCGGACTCCGCAAGGAGTCGTGGGCCGAGTCTAAGGAGCCGGCTCGTCAGGTCGAGGATCTGCTCCGGCTTGGCGTTGAGCCCTGCGGCTATGCGCGCTGCCTGGTCGTGGGGGATGTAGGCGCGCATCTCGATTTGGTAGAGGCGATCGTCGATGACGGCGAGCTCGTCAGTAGGCAGGTTGTCGTAGACGTTTGAGATGAACACGAAAAAGACCTTGGACTCGAGAAACCGGAGCGTTTCGAGCGGTCGGGCCGCATCGAGCACCAGCGTGCTCACCCGGCTGTGATGCTCGGTCGTGTTGGCGCGGGCTAGGTCGAGCACGAGGGAGGAGTAGTCGCCCATCAGATAGTGCAGCCGCCGGTAGTAGTCGCGACCCAGCTCCTTGTCGAGCTTTACGAACTCGTCCAACCAGACCTTTGCCTGGTCGCCGTTCCCGACGCCGAGCTCGAGCACCGTCAGCTGATCGGGAAGTGCATGGCGCTCGACGAGGCCGTCCCAGATTCTAAAGAGCTCCTCGATGACCGATCGTGCGGCCCCGGTGTTGGTCGCTGCGCTCTCGCCGCCAGGTAGCGCCTGCGCGTAGTCCTTGCCCGTGACCTCTTCCCAGAGCGCGAGATCGGACCAGTACATCAAGTTGAACTGCCAGATAGCGCTCTTCGAGGCTCTCGTCCACTCCTCGAGGTAGACGGCGTCGTCTCGATCCGCTCCCTCGAGCGCACGAGCGAGCGTCGCGTCGAGATCTTCAGGTTTGGCCCGCCGGAGGTCGAAGGCGATCTCAGTGCCCGCAGACGCGTCGGGAACCGAGATCGGTCGGAGTGCGATCGGCTCCCGGAAGTTCTGCCGGTATTGGACCCAGTCTCCAACCGTTCGGGTCCGCGTCGGGTCGATTGCGCCCTCCTTGACGGCGCGCATCACCGCCGCGGTGACCGCAGCGCTCTCCTCGGCGCCGCGCCCGCCCTCTGCGGCGAGACGGAAGGTACTGATCATCGGCTGAGCCCCTTTAGTTCCTGCGCTGTCGCGCTGCTACGCCGGCGCGGGTGAGAATCTCTGGAACCGATTCCTCCCATGCGAAGGCCATGAGATGGACGCCTGAAACGCCCGGGATGTTCTGGAGCTCCGCGACCATCTCGGCGCAGAGGTTGAGTCCCACCTCGGCGAAGTCCTCGTCCTTGACTCCTTTGAAGCGAGCAGCGACGTCGTCTGAGACGACGACACCGGGGATGGAGTGCGAGAGCCGCTCGAGGGCCCGCGGCGAACGGATCGGACCGAGTCCGGCAAGCAGCTTGCAGTGATCGAGCGCGCCGAGCTCGCCCGCGCGTTCGACGAAGTGCCGGAAGTTGTCGAGGTCGAATATGTACTGCGTCTGAATGAACTCCGCTCCGGCTGCAACCTTTTTCGCAAGGCGTTGCGCTCTGAACTCAAGCGGCGGCGCGGAGGGATTTTCGACCGCCCCGATGAGCAGCCTGGGTGAGCCCTGGAGCTTGGCTCCCGACATCAACTCGCCCGTGTCGCGAAGCGTCGAGGCGACCCACACGAGCGTCGTCGAGTCGAGATCGAAAACATCTTTGGCTTCTGGGTGATCGCCGAAACGAGTGTGGTCGCCAGTGAGCAGCAAGACGTTCGGGATGCCGATCGAGGCAAGTCCGAGGAGGTCGGACTGCAGCGCGATTCGGTTTCGGTCCCGGCACTGCAACTGGCAGATGGGCTCGAGGTCCTCGGCGATGACGGCGGCTGATGCTGCCCAGCTCGCGAGACGAACGACCGCCGAGGGGTTGTCCGTCAAGTTCGCGGCGTCGACGTAGTCGTGCAGCAGTGCGGCGCCCTTTTTCAGGCGCGTCAGGTCGGTCCCGCGTGGAGGAGTGAGCTCAGCGGTGACCGCGAAGCGTCCAGACGCAAGTGAGTCGCGGAGCCGGTTCCCGACTGGCGGCAGAAGCGAATCGGGAGAGGTCGTTGGTGCCGTCGTCATGCGGCCGGTGGGCTTGCCGGCAGACGTGGGCTCGGTCGGTCGCCACCTGGTAGCACCGCCGCAGCGAGGTAGTCGTCGCGCCCGGACCAGTAGTTGACCCACGAGCTCTCGCCGAAGCGGCGATGGTCGATTGGGCGCTGCAGAAGCGAGAAGTCGGCGCTGTGTCCGGTCTCTTTCGCGCGTTCGTAGCCCTGGACCCAGACGCAGCGCATCTCTGGATAGACCTCGCAGCCACCGTCGGCACCAACGCCGCCGCACGGGCCGTTGCGCAGCTGCTTGGGACAGGTCATAGGACAGGCGTACCCAGTCATCGGCAGCGCGCACTGTCCGCACATGCGACAACCGAACGCCGCGACCTTCGTTTTCTTCTCGAGGGCAGTAAAGGTTTGGTACGCCTTCGGATGTGCTTCGAGCGTGCGGGCGACGAGCGCCCAGGTTCGACCCTTTTCGACGATGCGATGGAGGCCGTAGCAAAAACGCGCGGATGCGCCAGGTACGGTCGGAACCGCACCTTGGCGCACCCGGCGCTCAGCTTCAGGCTGGCCAGATGAGGCCATCGAGCAGTACTGCCCTACAGACCTGCGGCCGAGGCAAGCGCGGCGGCGCGGTCGGTGTGCTCCCATGGCAGGTCGATGTCGGTACGACCGAAGTGACCGTAGGAGGCTGTCGGGCGGTAGATCGGTCGACGCAGGTCCAGGTCGCGAATGATCGCTGCAGGACGAAGGTCGAAGACCTCTTCGATTGCGTCCGCGATCGCCTCGGGTGAGACGTTCTCGGTGCCGAAGGTTTCGACGGCGATCGAGACCGGGCGGGCGACGCCGATTGCGTACGCAAGCTGAAGTTCGCAGCGCTTAGCGAGGCCTGCCGCGACGACGGTCTTTGCGACCCATCGAGCGGCGTAGGCACCGGAGCGGTCGACCTTTGTAGGGTCCTTGCCCGAGAACGCGCCGCCGCCGTGACGGGCGAGGCCGCCGTAGCTGTCGACGATGATCTTTCGTCCGGTCAGTCCGGCGTCACCGTAGGGTCCACCGATGACGAAGCGGCCGGTCGGGTTGACCAGGTAGCGGGTGTCGACGTCGAGGAGATGTGCCGGCATGACCGGGTGCACCACCGTCTCGATGACGGCGTCGTTCAGCTCCTTCGGGTCGATCTCCTCAGCGTGCTGGGTAGAGACGACGATTGTGCCGATGCGAGCCGGAACACCGTCTTGGTACTCGATGGAAACCTGGCTCTTGCCGTCGGGGCGAAGCCAGGGAAGTTGCCCCGACTTGCGGACCTCGGCGAGACGACGGGTGATCCGGTGCGCGAGCAGGATCGGGAGCGGCATGAGTTCTTCGCTCTCGTCAGAGGCGTAGCCGAACATCATTCCCTGGTCGCCTGCTCCGGTGTCGAGGTCGTCCATGCCACCCTCGCGAGCCTCGAGCGCCTTGTCGACGCCCTGGGCGATGTCGCCGGACTGGCCCGACAACAGCACTTCGACCCGGATGTCGTCTGCCGAGGTTCCGAACGCGACGTCGGTGTAGCCGATCTCGCGAAGCGTCTTCCTGACTAGGCCGTCTGCCTCTTCCTGGGTGACGTAGGGAGTGGTCTCGCCGAAAACGGCAGACCAGTGGACTCCTTCGTCGCTCTTGATCGCTGACTCACAGGCAACGCGGGCGAACGGAGTCTTGGTAAGGCAAAGGTCGAGAATCGCATCCGAGATCTGGTCGCAGATCTTGTCCGGGTGACCTTCTGTCACGCTCTCGCTGGTGAGTATTAAGCGCCCTCTTTGTGCTGGCATCGAGTCCCCTTCTGGCACGGTCTTCCGGCCGATATTGGTTTAACGAGCCAAGTCTGCCGTACTTCGCCTCGCCGTTCATCAGGGAATCCACCAAAGTCGAGGAGCGAGTATTGTGTGAATACCACAAAAGAAGGGCAAAAGTCCTGATGGAAGCTAATGACTTTGGCTGAGGGCGTCCATCTCGGTGGAGGTGTTCGCCACCTCCAGGCCGCCGAGGCCGACGAAGGTCTTCAGCAGCTCGACGGCGTCGGCATCTCGCGTCTCGCCGGGAACGACGAGCACCCCGTGTGCGGTCCGCGCCGCCTGCCAGACGAGCTCGGTCGTGATGGCTCGACCTACCTCGGCGCCGTGCGATCCGGCCGCTCGCATCCGCTCGAGAACCTCGTCGGGGACAGTTACTCCCGGCACCTCGAAGTGGAGGTACTCGGCGTGTTCGAAGTCGCGAATCGGTGTGACGCCGAGCAGTACTGGGACTTGACTTCCGCGCTGGCGAAGAGCCGCCACGAATCGCTCGAGCTCCTCCAGCGAGAACAGTGGATCAGTCACGAAGAAGTCCACCCCTGCCTCGAGTTTTTGCAGCGCACGATCGAGCTCGAAGTCGCGGTCGGCGGCGGCCGGGTTGACTCTCGCGCCGATGACGAACGACGTGGATGCTCGAGCACGCGATCCCCGCTCGTTCGAGGATTGGTTCAGACCAAGCAGTGTCTCAATGAGGTCGATCGAGCTCACCTCGAAGACTCTGCTGAGGTCGGGGTAGTCGCCTTGTGGCGGCGGTACGCCCGTTGTACACACCACGCTTCGCAGCCCGAGTGCGTGCGCTCCGAGAAGGTCGGCTTGCAGTCCGAGAAGGCTCTTCTCCCAGGTCGCGGCACTGAGCACGACATCGACACCGAGGCGCTCTTGCAACAGCAGGCCGAAGCTGATCGGACTAATCGCCTCGCGGGCTCCAGGTGTTGCGGTCACGAGCAGCGTCTGCGCGCCTGCTTGGGAGAGTGCTGCTGCTCCGGCAAGCGTTGCCTCCACGTCGCACGCCTTCGGCGGAGCGATCTCGGCGGCGACGATGAACTCGTTGCTCGAAAGCCGCTCCGCGAACGTCCGAGCAGAAGTTTCGCTTCGGCTGATGTCGTGGCGTCGCCTGGTGCTGGTCGCTGCGACGCCTGGCACCTCGAGTGCGGGTCGGGTCGCTCGCAGCTGGTTCACGATCGCTTCGATGTGCCGCGGAGTCGTGCCACAGCAGCCGCCGACGATGCTCGCTCCGAGGTCCACGAAGATGTTGGCCAGGCGGGCGAAGTACTCCTCGTTCCGCCGGTACTCGAAGCGGCCCCGCACGATCGACGGCGGGCCGGCGTTTGGTTGAACGCTAAGTGGCAGCGAGTTCGCGTGCGCGAGTGCTTCGACGATCGGCCGCATGCCGCGAGGGCCGAGCGCGCAGTTGGCGCCGATGGCGACGACGCCAAGTTCGCCGAGGACGTCACCGACTCTCTCTGGGCTATCGCCGCCGATAGTTCTGCCGTCCTCGAGAAATGTGACGTGCGCGACGATCGGTACCTGGGTCGGATAAGCCGAGATGAGCGCCGCAAGCGCGCCAAGGTCGCCGAAGGTCTCGAACATCAAGAGGTCGACACCAGCGCTTTCAAGTGCGGCGACTTGCTCGAGAAGCGCTTCGTGGGCCTCGATGTCGGGGACTCGTCCCGGCGAGAGCGGTGCCGCAGCTGGCGCGACCGAGCCCGCGACGAGCACGTTGTGTTCCGGACTCGCGGCCGCGGCGCGGGCGAGCTCCACTGCCCGGCGATTGATAAGCGCGATGTCGGCCTTCAGGCCGAAGCGATTCATGGTGACCGTGTTCGCGCCGAACGTGTTCGTCTCGATGATGTCGGCGCCTGCCTCGACGTAGGCGCGGTGCACCTCCGAGACCGTCGCTGGTTGCGTCAGGTTCATCTCGGGGAGCCAGCGATCGAGCGAGGCGCCTGCGGCGTGCAACATCGTGCCCATCGCGCCGTCGCAGACCAGTACGCGACTGCCGAGCTCTGCGTCCAGCCACCTGCGTTGGTCGCGCTTGGGTCCCTTGTCCATCTCGGTCCTTCTCTCGTCGGCGAAGCTACCAGTCCGATCGGTGTTGACCTGTCGCGAGCCGCCCGATGACCGACGCGGCTCCGGCGTCGGAGCGGCCAGGTACCGCTGCCGCGCTCCGGCGGCAAAACGAAGCGCTCCGTCAGGCGATCGCGGTGGTCGACCGTCTCACGACGATCGCGCTCGAAGGCGTAGACGTTGACGGAATCACTGCTGAGCTTGCTGCTGCCGTCCATGGCGATGTGGCCGTCTTCGACCAGCTCTTGCGCCAGCTTGCAACCTCGGCGAGCACGGGCGACGCCGCGGCGTCGCAGGCCCATGCGACCGGATCGTGGTCCATTGCCGACAAGCGGTTCGCCGGTGTACTCGAGACTGCCCGCGATCGACGGCTACCGCTTCGAATTCGTGCCGTCCCCGAGTGGGGATTGCTCGGTGACGTCGTCGTGGCACCGATTGCCGTCGGCGAACAGGTGCTCGGCTATCTCGTCGTGACCACGCGGGGGACCGACGGTGGCGAGGAGGACCTGGAGTTACTTACCGTGCAGCACGCGGCGTCTATCTACGCACTCGCGCTCGTCGAGGCGCAGCGCGATGCGGCGCTTCGTGGAAGGTACCGCGCCGAGCTCGCCGAGAGCCTGTTGCTTGGGACCTTCGATCCAGCGAGTGCCGGCGAGATCGCGCGCCTCGCAGGCATCCGGCTCGGTGTCGGCCAGGTGCTCCTTGCCATCGCTCCAGCAGCTGGTGGTGCTGGCTCACGCTCTGGTGCCGAGACCGGCGACGGCATCACGTTGTTGGAGTCGCTCGCGTTCGATCTGGACTCGATCGAAGATGGGGTCGTGGCGTTCGCTCGGCTCGATCACGTGATGCTCATCGCCCCGGTCGAGCTTGCAAACGGGGGAGACTCCGCATCGCGGGTCACCGATCTTGTTCGCCGCCGATTCCCCTCCGTCGGATTCGCGTTCGGTGCAAGTGTCCCCGTCTTCGAGCCTGCTGAGTTCTCCCGCGGCGAGACCCAGGCGAGACGCGCGCTTGCGATTGCGCAACGCCTCGGTGCCGTCGGGGAGATCACCACACACGAGAGCCTCGGGGTACACCGACTGCTGCTACATGTGCCAGAGGATGACCTTCGATCCTTCGCCGACGACGTGCTCGGTGACCTGGCCGCGTATGACGTCGCCCAGCGAGCCTCCCTGCTCGAGACACTCGCTGCGTTCCTTGGCGCAAACGGAAATCTCAGACGCGCAGGCGATGAACTCTTCGTGCACGTAAATACAGTGAGTTATCGCCTACGGCGGATCGAGGAAATAACTGCGCTTGACCTTGACTCGAGCAACGACCGTCTGCTCGCTCACATGGCGATCGAGGCCCTTCGAGCGGTCTCGGACCGCGGTCCGGGTACGAGCGATGCGCGAGGTCGCGACGAAGCCGGGTAGCCAGCTGCCGGTCTGAGAGGGTGCGGGCGCTGGGAAGTCGCCGACTTGCTCGCGCGAGCTAACTGGCGACTAATCTTCGAATCTCCCGTCGGGCGGGGCGCCGACTCGGCCGCCTCAATCGGGAACCGGGATTTAGCTATGCTGCGGGTTCTTAGGCTGACGTGTGCAGGTCGGCACTGAAAATACATACTTCGTTGAGAAGCGGGGGCACCGCAGTGTCGGAGGCTGAAATCGGCCGTGACGGGACGTCAAGAACGCTCGAGGAAAGGGGGAATCCGGCTCAAAAGGACAGGCACGCTGAGGAGGGTGACACCGCAGGCGCACGTTCGTGGTGCGCGGTGGCGACCCGGTCAGTCGTATGGCCACGCTGCGTGCTATCTCTTGGCCGGATCTAGCGATGTATTCGACAAGTCGGTGTGAGCGATGCTGACGCGTTTTTCTCGCTCACCAAGCGTCAGAATTACTGGCAAGCGTGTACTGCAGGCGATCCCGGTTCTGATTGGCGTCACCCTCATTACGTTCTGTCTTTTGAACCTTCTTCCGGGCGGGACCTGCCTCTCCATCCTTGGCGTCGGGGCGACGCGGCCGGCGGTCCATGCGTGCGACATTCGGCTCGGTTTGGACCACCCCTTCTTCGTTCGATACTGGGACTGGGCCTACGGCGCGTTGCACGGCAACTTTGGCTCCTCACTCGTGAGTGACCAACCAGTTGGCCAGATACTTCGGCTCCGGTTCCCCGTCACGCTTGAGATCGTGGTCTATGCGTTCATCTTGTCGGTGTTTTTCTCCGTGCCCGTGGCGGTCCTTGCGGCTCGTAAGCCGCACGGGATCCTCGACCGTATTTCGATCGCTACCAGCATGTTCGGCCTCTCGATTCCAGGGTTCGTATTCGGCCTGCTGTTGATCTTGGTGTTCGCCGTCCACTTGCGCTGGTTCCCTGCGGTGGGCTTTCAGCCGATCTCCGCCGGTCTTGGCCCGAACATCAGGTCCTTGACGCTGCCAGCGGCGACGATTGGATTCGCGCTGTTTTGCGCCTACACCCGACTCTTGCGGGCGGATATGGTCGACCAGATCGCCGGCGAGGACTACATCGTGACGGCGAGAGCCAAGGGTGTGAAGTACTGGCAGATCCTGATCCGTCATGCGTTGCGGAACTCGATGTTCGGGTTGATCACGCTCATCGGGCTCAATCTCTCCATGCTCATCGGTGGGACCGTGATAGTGGAGTCGATCTTCGGACTCCCCGGAATGGGCCAACAGCTGCTGCAGGCTATTGGCTACCGGGACGTGACCGTCGTGCAGGCGATCGTGTCCATCATCGCTGTGGGGGTGGTGGCAGCAGCACTAGTCACCGACCTGCTGTATGCCGTCCTCGACCCAAGGATTCGATATGGCCGCCCTAGCTCCTGACGTCGTTACGAGAGCGGCCGGGTTTGATCTCGGTGGCGGTGGGGTTGCGCACCCGGCCGCGTTCGACCTCGGCCCTTCCCGCTTCCGGAGGACCCTCAAGTCCTTGGAGCTCTGGCTGCCGATCGGCATGCTCACCTTCATCGTGCTCATCTGCTTCCTTTGGCCCGTAATCCACACCGTTCCGTCGCCGATCAACGGGAACCTGCTCGACGCCAACCTGCCGTGGTTCACCCATAGCTCCCTTTACGGCAGTCACTATCTCGGCACCGACACGCTCGGCAACGACGTGATGTCCCAAGTTCTCTACGGCGGGCGAACGTCGATGGAAGTAGGCCTCGGGGTGGCGGTGATCGGCT
>DATCDR010000246.1:0-20983 GCA_036510575.1 Acidimicrobiales bacterium
CTCCGAGGATGAGGTTGACGAGTACTGGTTCGCGCGGCGGCGACTCCTCGCTCTCGATTCGTGAGAGGTCGAGGAGGTCGTCGATGATCCGGGAGATGCGAAACGCCTCGGTGTGGATGCGTTGCGCGAGGCGCTGTGAGATGGCCGGTTCGTTCTCTTCGAGCAGCGTCTCGGCCAGAAGTCCGATGGCACCCATCGGCGTCTTCAGCTCGTGGCTCACGTTGGCCACGAAGTCTCGTCGGACTTCCTCCAGACGTCTGCGGTCTGAGACGTCGTCGATCACCGCGATGGTCCCGAGTGCTCGCTGGCCGTTGTCGATGCTCTGCGAGCGAACGACCAGCGTTCGTCGTGGAGGACCGTAGAGCTCAAGTGTGCGCTCCTCGGAGGTGCCGGGAACCGTGGTCCGGAGGAGCTCGTCGACGGCCTGCACCGCGATCGCATCCGAGTGGCGGTTTCCCATCAATGCGATTGCTCTCGTGTTTCTGAAAACGGTCTCGCCGTGTTCATCACAGACGATGACCGCTTGAATGAGCGAGTCCAGCGCACGTCGGAGCCGAATCGCGTCGGCGCTCGCGTCGGCCACTGTCTCTGCAGCCGAGGCCGTTGCATGTTCTACGTAGCCGATCACGTCTTCTAGCCGCCGAGGTTCGTCGACGAGAGAGTCCGCGCCAAGCCGGGATCCGAGCGCCGTCAGACGCTGACGAAGCTCGCGCACGCCCCGCGAAGCACCTGCCGCGTATGCGAGGGCGATGATGATCACGATCACGGCGCCTACTACCGCCGCCACCAGCGAACTTGCGTGGATGTCGCCGATCATGTCTTGCTCGCTGTCTGTTCCATCTCCTCAAGCATTACCACGCCGCTACCGATCTGTCGCCAAGCGCTCGCCAGGTCGTCGGTTGACAGTCGAGCAAGCCATCCGTATGGTGCATGCGTCACGCATTATGTGACTTCGTGGGCCAGTGCCCCACCTCTCGCGGCAAGCCGGACCCGGCTGCTGGCACTAGGAGGTGGGCGTGTCGCTCCCCATGTCGTTGCTCTCGTCGCACGTACTCTTGGACGGTGAGCTCTCGCTCACGCCCAATCCGTCCGGTCTGCCGGGCAGCGCGGCGCTGCAAAGCCTTGTGAACGGAATTGCGTGGTGGGCACTCCTTGCCGCGTTGCTTGGGGTCATCGTCGGCGCGGCGACCTGGGCGCTCGGTGCGCACAGCAACAACTATCAGCACTCCTCCTCGGGACGTCGAGCGGTGTTGGTGTCGGGTGCCGCCGCGCTCGTCATCGGAGCTGCCCCGACCGTCCTCAACTTCTTGTTCGGCGTTGGCCTGAGCGTGAAGTGAGGAGTGATCTCAATGAACTTCGATCCCCAACTTGCATCGATATTCGGATTCGGCGCCGCCTCGCTCGCGAATGCGTTCTTGGGAGCAGTGACGAAATGGGTGTCGGCAGGCGCTGCTGATGTCGTAGTCGGCGCCGGCGCTGCGCTTGAGTCGACGACAGCGGTACCGGTGAACAGCGGCTTCATGACGGTTTTCGATGAGCTGCGTCTACTTGGTGCGCCGTTGGCTGCTCTGTTCGCGGGGCTTGCGGTAATTCGAGCGATTGTCCGCCAAGATCCCGCGGAGCTGGGCAAGCTCGTGCTCGTTCGGCTACCGGTTGCGCTTATAGGCTCCGCGATCGCACTAGAGCTCGTGGTGCTTAGCCTGCAGGCGACCGACTCCCTCTCGCAGGCCTTGATCGGTAGCGCCGGTGCGGCCACGACAACGTTCACCAAGGCCCTTGCCGTCGCACTCGTAGCGAGTGGCGGAGGACCTGCGAGCGGTTTCGCCGTCTTCGTGCTCTCGGTGATCTGTGGCTTTGTTGCGTTCTGTCTCTGGGTGGAGCTCGTCATCCGGGCTTCGGCGATCGCGATCGCCGCGCTGTTTATACCGCTCGCGCTCGCCGGCGCGGCCTGGCCGGTGACGGCGAGTTGGGGGCGACGTCTCGGGGAGGTGCTCGGCGCGCTGATTCTCTCAAAACTTGTTATGGCGGGGGTCTTCGCGCTGGCGATCAACGAGATCGGAACGCCGAATGGCCTGACCGGACTGATCCAAGGCACCGCACTCTTGTTGCTTGCGACGTTTGCCCCATGGGCGCTCCTCCACCTTGTTCCCGCCGTCGAGACTGGCGCCATCGCGCAGCTTGAGGGGCTGGGAGGACGGGTAACGAGGGCGTCCACAATGGGCGCGAGCGACATCGCCGATCACGTGGGTGGAGCGACAGCGGGCTTTTCGCCGCCGCTCGAGCCGCAGATGCCGATGGCCGAGACCGCGCCCACCGATACGCCGGAGTTCCGTGCGTATCTCGCGCACTTCGAAGCCACGTTGCCGCCTCCAGGAGGTGCGGGTACCTCGCAGACCCAAGGGGTCGCCGCGAATCCAGTCCAGGGCGATGGAGTCGAGAGCAAGGGCTCTCTCCAATGACGTCGATCGGACAGTCGCAGGTGCGCCGATACCGCTTCGGACCGAGGAACCATCGAGGCACGCTTGGCGGTCTTCGTTGGGGACAGGTGCTCCTCGTGTTTGTGGCGGTGGCGATCTCGGTCGTAATACTCAGATCCGGACGAGGCGACGCCGGCGTCGTGGTGGCGTTACTGGTATCCCTGGCGGGGGTGGCCTTGGCGACATGGCCGCTCGGCGGACGGACGCTTCAGCAGTGGGTTCCTCTTGCAGCAAGATTCGGTGCGGCCGGTGCGTTTCGGACGCATCGGGGTGTCAGCTATGGGGAGGCGAGTCCTGCGAGCTCGCGTTCTACACGTCCATTCGAGGATCTGGTGATCGTGCCCCTCGATACTGCGTATGGCCAGGTTGGAGTTGTGATCGACCGGGCCCGACGGAGCATGAGCGCGATGTTGAGTCTGAGCGGATCACCGTACGCGCTGCTCGACGATGGAGCTCGCCAGCAGATCGCCGATGCTTGGTCCGGGGTTCTGAGCGCAATCGCGCAGCAGCCAGGGTCGCTCTACCGGCTGAGTTGGATCGAGCGGACACTCCCCGATCATGCGCTCGCGCTCGGAGTAGCTGCGGCGGAGGTCTTCGCGTCCTCGGTGAACGAAGCGCTCGTTGATGCTCGTCGGTCGTATCTTTCGCTGCTCGGTCGCGAGTCGGCAGGTTCGTTCCGACATGAGTCGCTTCTTGTGGTGACGGTGCGAGGGAGGCTGAACGCACGTGGCGAGCTGCCGAGGGAGCTGTCTGAGACGCTCAACGCTGTCGCAACGAGATGTATCGAGGGCGGACTGGGATTGGCGGGAGTCATCGCGCCAGACGGCGTGCGCACGATTATGGCGAGGTCCTTCGTCCCGTCGGCGACGCTACCGCGCGGAAATCAGGTGTTTCCGCTGGCGACACGTGAGGAGTGGTCGGCGCTCTGCACGGATGGAACCTGGCATGCCACCTACTGGGTCGCCGAGTGGCCCAGAGCCGATGTCGGCAACGACTTCCTACTTCCGTTCCTGTTGGAGTCGGGGTACCGGCGCTCGATTGTCGTAGTAATGGCGCCGCAGGCCATCACCCATGCGGTCCGAGACGCCGAGCGGGCCCGCACCGAGAAGGCAGCCGACTTCGACCTACGGCGACGTCACGGCTTCGCGCAGACGGCACGGGCACTTCGAGAGCAAGAGGCCGTGACTCGGAGGGAGTCAGAACTTGCTTCGGGGCATGGCGCCTTTCGATTCGGCGGCTACGTCGTCGTCACCGCGGCGACACGGACCGAGCTCGAACTCGACTGTGCCCGAACCGAGCAGGCTGCGGCGCGCGCCTATCTCGCGCTTCGACGCTTGTACGGCGCGCAGCGTGAGGCGCTGCTCTACGGTCTCCCGCTCGGCCGCGGACTGTGAGACTGCCGCCACACGAAGCTACGACCGCGCAGCTCGGAGCGATCTATCCAGGAATGCTCGCTCCGAGCCCCCCGCTCGATCAGGTCTTCATCGGTAGGGAGCTCTCCGGTGAGCTGTTTTGTCACGATCCGTTTGAGCTGTATCGCTTGGGCGCATTGACGAATCCGAACATGATCGTGCTCGGCCAGATCGGTCGAGGAAAGAGTGCCTTGGTAAAGACGTTCCTCTATCGTCAGGCGGCTTTTGGCCGTCGGGTCATCGTGATCGATCCGAAAGGGGAGTACGCCCCGCTTGCCTCAGCTCTAGGGTGTCAGTCGCTCAAGCTCGCGCCAGGTGGAGCACTTCGCTTGAACCCGCTGGCGTTCGACGAAGCAGCCAAGAATCGTGAGGAGCGCCGGAGGGTTTCGCTTAGCGCAGCGACGGCGATAGTCGAAGCTGTCGTCGATCGTGTTCTCGCACCCGGCGAGACGCTCGCGATCGAGCTCGCATGGGATCAGGTTGCAGAAGGTGGGACTCCATCGTTACCGGCACTTGCCAGAGCGCTTCTCGATCCGGAGCGGGCCGCGGCGCTACGTCTCGGCTCGTCGCCAGCTGAGCTCCGCGCCGAGGGAAGGCTGGTGGCTTTTGAACTCCGGCGATTCATGACTGGCGAGCTCGCCGGGATCTTCGATGGTCTGGGCTCGAACGGTCTGGTACTCGACGTCCCGGCGCTCGTTCTTGATTTCTCCGCGATCTACCGTTCGCCTGCGCTTGGTCCCGCGGTCGCGTGCCTCCAGATGGCTCTTGAGGCGAAGTTGCGAGCCGGCACAGGCGCGCAGACGATCTTCGTCGTCGACGAGGCCTGGGCGGTGCTCGTCAATCCGGGAACGGCTCGATTCCTGCAGGCTTCGTTCAAGTTGGCCCGTACCTACGGAGTTGCGAATCTGGTCGTCGCCCATCGCGTCTCTGATCTGAGCTCGCTCGGGGCGACAGGCTCCGTCGTCGCCAACCTCGCCGGCGGTCTGCTCGCGGACTGTGAGACCGTCGTCTGTTACGCCCAAGGGGAGGCCGAGATCGCCGAGTGCACAAGTGCGCTCGGGCTAAGCGCTGCGGAGGCGTCCTTTGTCCGCTCTCTTCGTCGAGGCGCAGCGCTCTGGCACGTCGGTTCGAGTCGACACGTTGTAGATCACCGCTTGAGCCCGTTTGAGCACACCTTCGTCGATACAGACCAGGCGATGCGAACTGTGACCTGAGAGCGGTCCTGGTTATACGCGGTGATCGGTAGATTCCGGCGGAAGTGAACGGAAGGTAACGAGAAGATGCCTTGGACGAGCTACCGGTTGGGGCTTTGACAAAGATCGACTCGCCTGGAATCGCCCACACGAGATCCGAGGCCGGTCCCGGTTGGAAGAGACCCTGCTCAGAACCACTTCCTTCGGGCAGACCTGTCCGACTAAGGATTAACCGGCGCGTCATGGATACGCGCGTCATGGATTACGTGCGTCATTGATACGTAGTCAGGCGTTCTTAGAACGTTTAGATCGTCTCGATAAGTTGGTTGCTGTTATGACGCATGTGCCGAACCGTGCCGGTACTGAACATCCCTCATCGGTCGTTCAAAACTTTGCATACGACGCGTCGATGCTCCTCATTGTGTTGGTGCTCGTGCTGATCATCGCGTCGCGAGTGATAGTTCGATCAAGTCAGAAATTCGCGCCTAATCGGGCTGTGGCCGGCCTCAGTCGCCAAGACCGACGCAAGATGCGTGAACTTGCGAAGGGGCCTTCCACTGAAAATGCGACCCAGGTGGATCGCGGTTAGCACCGTGTGACGAGCCGGTCAGTACGTGGCAAGCGCACGTGCTGCGTCGACGATCGTGTCGACCTGCGGCAGCACCGCCTTCTCAAGCGTCGGCTCGTATCCGACCCAGGTGTCGGCTGCGCCGACTCTGCGTACGGGCGCGTCGAGGTCGGCAAAACACGTGTCCGCGACGAACGCGGCGATCTCGGCACCGAATCCACTCGTAAGGACGTCTTCATGTACGACAAGGAGACGGCTCGTCTTTGTGACCGAGTCGATGACACCTTCTTGGTCCCACGGGCTGAGCGTCCGCAGATCGAGGATCTCGACCTCGATCCCCTCTTCGGCGAGCTGCGCTGCGGCGAGTTGTGATCGATGGACGGTGGCACCCCAGGTCACGATCGTGAGGTCGTCGCCTTCGCGAATCTGTGCCGCCTTTCCGAGTGGAACGATGAACTCTTCGCTCGGATAGGGATCCATCGCGTAGCGCTGTCGGAGCAGGTGCTTGTGCTCGAGAAAAAGCACGGGGTCTTCACAGAGCAGCGCGGCTCGGAGCATTCCTACGACGTCACGCGCACGGCTAGGGAACATCACGATCAACCCGGGAATGTGAGTGAAGATCGACTCCCCACACTGTGAGTGCCAGATCGCTCCGCCTGTCACGTATCCGCCGATCGCGACGCGCAGCACGATCGGAAGGTTGAAGGTGCCAGCAGATCGCCATCTCGTGGTTGCCATCTCGGAGCGGATCTGTTGCATAGCCGGCCAGATGTAGTCGAAGAACTGGATCTCCGGCACGGGCCGGAGTCCGCGCAGCGCCTGGCCGACGGCGCGCCCGACGATGTTGGCCTCCGCGAGCGGCGTGTTGTACGAGCGGTCGGCTCCGAAGCTTCGTTGGAGACCGTGCGTGGTTCCAAAGACGCCGCCGATGCCATCGAGGTTCGGCAGGAGGTCCTCTTGCGCGTCCGCGACGTCTTCTCCAAAGACGCGGATCCGCTCGTCTTTCGCCATCGCTTCGTGGAGGGTTAGGCGAATCGCTTCCCCGAAGTGCACAACGATGGTGCCGAGCTCGGATCCAGGTGGTGGGTTGGGGATAACCGGCAGGTCGAAGAGATGGTCGGTCGCTGTCTTCGGATCCGGGCGGGCGCCTGCCATCGCGGCCTCGCCTGCGCGAGCAGCGGATGCGTGCGCGTCAGCTTTGATCGTCGCCACCTGTTGCTCTGTAAGGACGCCGCTCTCGATCAGACCGGTTTCGAAGGCGACGAGCGGATCGCGCTCGCGCTCGCGCTCGAGTTCATCGGCGTGTCGATACTTCGACTGGTTGTCCGATGACGAGTGCGAGTACGGCCGGGTGACGGTCGCATGCAACAAGGCAGGGCCCGCGCCCGATCGAACGCTCGCGATCGCCTCTGCCGAGATGGCGCGGCTCGCGAGGTAGTCACAACCGTCGAAGCGCCGGATTAGAAGACCAGGGAAACCGGCGACGAGGTCGGAGATAGGGGCGGGTGCCTGGTCCTTTGCGGGTACCGAGATCGCGTAGCCATTGTCGGCGACGAGGTAGACGACCGGGAGCGCCAACCTGCAGGCGGTGTTCAGGCTCTCCCAGAACTCACCCTCGGAGGTGGCGCCTTCGCCGATGGAGACGTAGGTGATCTCGTCGGCATTCGCTTCGAGCCCCGAGAGCCTCCGGCTCTGTAGGTAGCGCGTCGCTTCCGCGCATCCGACGGCGGGGAGGCACTGGCTCCCGGTCGGGCTCGACTGGCTCACGATGTGGAGATCGGGGTTTCCCCAGTGCGAGGGCATCTGTCGCCCAGCAGAGGAGAGATCGTCCGCCGAGCCGGCAGCTTGCAACAAGATGTCAGTTGGGGTGACACCAAGGCTGAGCACGAGAGCGAGGTCTCGGTAGTAGGGGAAAAACCAGTCGTAACCTGGACGAAGCGAGCGTGCGATGCCCGTCAGCAGGGCCTCGTGACCAGCTCCGGCAATGTGGAAGAAGGTCCTTCCCTGCTTGTGAAGCGTGAGGCCGCGCTCATCGATTGCGCGCGAGAGCGTGGCCAGGGAGAAGTCGGCGATGAGCTCCTCGGACGGGAAGTCCGACCACTTGGGCGTCTTCCGGGCGGTACTCGTCTTGGTCAACGAGAGCGAACCATCAAG
Source organism: Acidimicrobiales bacterium (assembly GCA_036510575.1). GTDB lineage: Bacteria > Actinomycetota > Acidimicrobiia > Acidimicrobiales > Bog-793 > DATCDR01. Next base: position 7,805 of record DATCDR010000246.1, read on the forward strand.
GTCAACTCCGGCGTGGACTCGCGACGCGGTACGCGCGCAAACAGGGTCCGAGGCGGCACCCCATAACCTTAGTTAGGACGCGGCGCCGAGGCCTAGTTCCGCCCCCTCCCCCTCGTCCTGATGGAGTTTCTCGCTGGGCGGTAGACTTGCCGGAGAGGAAAGGGGCGCTACTTTTATGGGTATCCTCAGTGAAATCTTTGGCGTGGACGGCATCATCATCATCGTTGCGATCGTGATCGTCCTGCTTTTTGGGGGCAAGAAGCTTCCGATGCTCGCCCGAGGGCTCGGTAGCGCCTCACACGAGTTCCGAAAAGGTGTCGCTGAAGGCGACAAGAGCACCGACGACGAAGGCTCCACCGACACCAAGTCCTGACCGATCCTCAGAGCAACTTGCGCGGGTGAGGTCCAAAGTGCGGCGGTTCTCACAGTCTGAACGGCTTAGAACGCTGACGTTTGCGTTCGTTTGGCTCCCGGCCCTTGGTGCTTACTAGGCTGTCGAACGTGATTCCGCGCACGCGACCCTCCTCTGCAGCGACGTCCCCGGAACCCCTCAATCGCTGGCGAGCCCGCTGGGCTCGCCGCGCGGGTGTGCCGGTCGTTCTACTCCTCGGCTCGCTGCTCTTGAGCGGTTGCAACGCGATGACCTTCGGTGGTTTCAGAGGCGTGACCGTCCAGGCAAAGGACGAGTTCAAGCTATGGCAGGGCATGTTGATCGCCGGGTTCATCGTCGGTGGGATCGTCTATGCGCTGATCTTCTGGTCGTCGGTCATGTACCGGCGGCGACACGCGGATTACATCCCGCACCAGTTCCACTCCAACAAGCCGATCGAGATCATCTACACCACCTTGCCGATTCTGATCATCGTTGGCATCTTCTACTTCACCGTGGTGACCGAGAACGAGGTTGACGCCGTCTCGAGCACGCCGTCGGAGATCGTGCATGTGGTGGCCTACCGTTGGGGCTGGCAGTTCAGCTACGACTCGGGGTACAATGTCTCCCAGGGCGTCTTGATCAAGACCGCAGCGGAGCCGAAGCTCTTAGCGCTACCCTTCGCGAGTAACGAGTACCCCCGCCTCTTGCTTCCCCAAGGCGAGACCGTTCGCATCGTGCTCACCTCAGCTGACACCATCCACGGCTTTTATGTCCCAGAGTTCAACTTCAGCCGTTATGCCCAGCCCGGAGTCACCAACGAGTTCGACTTCACCCCGACGACCATCGGCACCTACTCGGGCCAGTGCACGCAGTACTGCGGTTTGTACCACTCTGAGATGCGCTTCAGTGTGCAGGTCGTAACTCCGGCTAAGTTCCAACAGTGGTTGACCACGACCCAGACGAGCCAAGCGCAAGGAGCCGCGTGAAATGACTCTTCTTACGGATCGTCCGAAGGTCTCCGACGACGACCACGGCGCTGGTGGCCACGACGGGGAGCACCACGGCCCGGTCGGGATAATGAAGTGGCTCACCTCGACGGACCACAAGGTCATCGGGATGAGCTACACCATCACCTCGTTCGTGATGTTCTTAATCGCGGGGCTTTTCGCGATCATGATCCGCGTCCAGCTCACCGGGCCGGACTCAACGATCGTCTCGCAGCACACCTACAACGAGCTCTTCACCATGCACGGCAGCTTGATGATCTACCTCTTCATCGGGCCGTTCGCCTTCGGTGGTCTCGCGAACTACATCGTGCCGTTGCAGGTCGGAGCGCCCGATATGGCATTCCCTCGGTTGAACGCCTTCTCCTACTGGCTCTATCTCACCGGCTCGCTCATCATGATCGGCGGATTCTTGACCGTAGGTGGCTCTGCCGACTTCGGCTGGGTCGCTTACGCACCGCTCTCGGATGCTGTGAACTCACCTGGTGCGGGCCCGGACATGTGGATCGTCGCGCTGATGCTGACCGGGTTCTCGGCGATCTTCACGGGCGTGAATCTGGTGACGACGATCTTCTACCTGCGCGCTCCTGGGATGACCATGTTCCGGGTCCCGATCTTCACCTGGAACATGCTCGTTACCGGCATCTTGATTCTGATCGCTTTCCCCGTCTTGTTCGGGGCGCTCGTGATGCTCTGGTGTGATCGTCACTTAGGGACACATATCTTCTCGGTTGTTGGCGGGGGAGTGCCCGTGCTCTGGCAGAACCTCTTCTGGTTCTGGGGCCATCCGGAGGTCTATATAATCGCCCTGCCATTCTTCGGAGTGGTCACGGAGGTGTTACCGGTCTTCTCCCGCAAGCCGCTCTTCGGCTATCGCGGCATGATCTTTGCGACGATTTCGATCGCGGCACTCTCGACGGCGGTGTGGGCGCACCACATGTTCACGACTGGCACCGTGCTTCTGCCGTTCTTCAGCCTGATGAGCTACTTCATCGCGGTACCGACCGGCATCAAGTTCTTCAACTGGATCGGCACCATGTGGCGGGGTTCAGTGATCCTGAATACGCCGATGCTCTTCTCGATCGGTTTCCTCCTGCTGTTCCTAGGAGGCGGTGTCACCGGCATCTTCCTCGCGTCGCCACCGATTGACTTTGCGACGCACGACACGTACTTCGTCGTCGCCCACTTCCACCAGGTGATCTTCGCGCTCGTCTTCGGTGCGTTCTCAGCGATCTACTACTGGCATCCGAAGTTCTTCGGACGGATGCTGCGTGATGGTCTCGGCAAGATCAGCTTCTGGCTCATGATCGTCGGGTCCTTCGTGATGTTGACGCCGATGTACCTGGTCGGCCTAAGGGGCATGCCCAGACGCATCGCGGAGTACGCGGCGACCGACGGCTGGACGTTCGAGAACCGCTTAGTGACGATCGGCTCGCTCATGATCTTCGTCGGCGTGGCGGTCACCCTCGTCAACCTCGTCGTCTCGTGGAGGAAACCGGTCTTTTGCGGGGCGAACCCGTGGGACGCCAACTCCCTCGAGTGGGCGACCTCGTCACCGCCTCCCCACCACAACTTCGATTCGATCCCGCCGATCCGCTCTGAGCGGCCCGTGTGGGACGCGAACCACCCTGACTTCACGACGCACGATCACGGGCTGAGTCCAGCCGAGCCGGCGGAGGTGTCCGTATGAAGTTCGAGGCCAACTTCTTGATCTTCCTCGGGATCTTCGGGGCCATCACCGCTCTCGTCTACGGCATCTTGAGTGACGAGCTGGCCGGCACCGTGATGCTGGCAGGCTTCGCGCTGCTCGGACTCTTCCCGGGTGGTTACTACCTCTGGTGGCACCGAAGGATCGGGACTCGCGCCGAGGACGACCCGAACGCTGAGCTCGTCGATGGAGCAGGGGTGGTCGGCGTGTTTCCGTCGTCGAGCATCTGGCCCTTCATTTTCGGCGTCGGGTGCGCCCTGGTCGCCATCTCGCTCGTGTTCGGGTTCTGGACAGCGTTGCCAGGATTCTTCATGGTGATCTCGGCCGCATTCGGCATCGTCAGCGAGAGCCGACACGGCGGTCTTTCCCGCCATTAGTTGAGCTGAATTAGCGCTTACGTCGCCCGAGCGAGAGCGCGAATCGGATGACGAAGACGACCAGCACCACCGCGGCGAGCACGAAGATCCCAAAGCCGATTTCGCCCGTCGTAACCTTTGCCAGCATGGTCATGCCGGAAGGTCGAGACGAAGTAGGCCCTCTTGGGCGATGCTTGCGACGAGTGTGCCGTCTCTGGTGAACATCTTGCCCTGCGCGAGACCGCGGGCCCCGTATGCAGCGGGGCTCTCCTGGTCGTAGAGAAGCCACTCGTCGACCCGAAACGGGCGGTGGAACCACATGCAGTGGTCGAGGCTGGCGGCAAAAAACGTCCTTCCCCACGCGGAGATTCCGTGACGTCTAAGAATCGTTCCCACAAGGCTCAGGTCGGACGCGAACGTGGCAATCGCGGTGTGGAGCATCGGGTCGTCGCGAAGCGGTCCGCGTGCTCGCATCCAGAGCTGTTCTCGTTCACCAGGGCGGCGATCGCTCTCCCACGGCGCACCGTTCACGTAGCGGATCTCAAGACCGTTCCCTGATACGTAGGTGAGCGGTGCCCCGACGGCAGGATCGGGAGGGACCGGGAGCGAATCGGGGAGGCTCTCTGGATCCGGGACGTCGGGCATGGCGTCTTGGTGCTCCAAGCCGGTTTCGTCGGCGTGAAACGAGCAGGCGAGGTTGAAGATAGCCCTGCCGTGCTGGATCGCCACCACCCGGCGGGTCGTGAAGCTTCTGCCGTCTCGAATTCGGTCGACTTCGTAGAGAATAGGAATCGCGGGATCACCTGGCCGCAAGAAATAGGCGTGGAGTGAGTGGACCCTTCCCTGGTCGACGGTGCTGTTCGCAGCGACAAGCGCTTGCGCCGCGACGTGGCCGCCGAAGACCCGCGTTCGTTCGGTCTCAAGGCGCATACCTCGGAAAATATTCACCTCAATCTGCTCTAAATCCAGCAAGTCGAGGAATCCGGCGCTCCCGTTGATCACGCGCTAGAAGCTACACTGCGCCCCATGTCAATGGCACCTTCGAGTGTTTCGACGCGGGCCAGGGCGTACATGAAGACGCCGGAGTTCACCAAACTGTGGCGCTACTGCACGGTCTCGGGCATCTCGACGGTGACCTCGCTCGTTCTCCTCTACGTCTTCTATCGAGTAGTCGGACTCTCGCCACGGTGGGCGAACGTGGTCGCCGCTTGTATCGCCACGGTGCCCTCGTACTACTTGAATAGATCCTGGGCCTGGGGCAAGAACGGACGCTCGCACTTCATGAAGGAGGTCGCACCCTTCTGGTTGATCGCTTTGGTCTCGCTTCTGATCTCGACGGAGGTGGTCGGTTTTGCCGGCCATGAGTCTGCCGATATCGCGTCCAAAGACGTCCGGGCCTTGATCTTGGTAGCAGCGAACTTTGTGACGTACGGCTTCTTGTGGGTCGGCAAGTTCATGCTTTTCAACAAGCTTTTGTTCAAACACCGCGAACCGGCGGCCGTGTCGTAGTCGTAGGGGCTCGAGTGGTCGCTGGCCACTTTGGCGTTGACGCGCGCCATGTACGCGCTGACGTCGGTTGGCTCTCTTAGGGCGCGAGCGAGGCCAGGAGGCGCGATGCGGCCCGCTCGCCGTCCTCGATGCATGCCGGAATGCCGATCCCGTGGTACGAGGCACCCGCTAGGCCAAGTGATGGGGCATTGGCCAGCAACGCCTCGATCCTCCGGAGCCGGGCCAGGTGGCCCGTTACGTACTGCGGCAGCCCCTTTTCCCACCGTTTCACGAGAGACGCGGTTGGCGAAGCGGTAATTCCGAGGATGTTCTGTAGGTCAGCGAGCAACGCTGATTGCAGCTCAGCGTCGCCGAGGCCAACCGCTCGCTCGTCGCGGTGCCTACCCGCAAAGGCCCGGATCACGATCTGGCCCCTGGCGGCGGAGCGGGGCCACTTCGAGGAGGTGAACGTCGCTCCTGTGACGAGATGTCTGCCGTCTCGGGGAATGAGTACACCGCTTCCAACGAGTGGCGAGTCCGAGGCTGGCGCACCAGGTATGACTTCTCGGAGGCGCTCAGAGAGCTTTGCTGGAACAGCCTCGTCTGGAAACGAGAAGCACGCCGTCACGACGCTTGCGAACGGGATCTCGCCGAGTTCGCTGGAGAGTTCAGGCGCTTCGTCCTCGAGCAGCTTGGCAGCGGCGAATGCCGGGCAGGCGAGGAGCACGGCGTCTACGACGTGGTCCTCGGCGGCGATCGTGAGCTTCCACCGGCCATCTGGAAAGCGGCCGATCGCTAGAACCTCGCTGTCGCAGCAGATCTCCACCGAGGCGTCCCTGCACGCAGATTCGAGCGCGTTCGCGAGTTCCGCCATCCCTTGCCGCAGGCCGAGAAACGGTGGGCGCGAGGATCCGGGGGTGAAGGTCGCGGGCTCAGCTCGAAGTGCGCGCATGACGCTTCGTCGTCCTTCGAGCCGCGTTAGCAACTGCGGCGCGCACGCGGCGAGCGATAGCGATGCGACGTCGCTTGCGTTAATGCCGCCGAGTAAGGGGTCGATCAAGATCCGGACGATCTCGTGACCAAGCCGGGGTGCGAAGACCTCTTCGACGCTCGGATCGTCCTCTCCGAGTTCGGCTCGCGGAATGGCGCCGGTGCGCGTAACCGCACTCACGCCGAGGAGGTCGCGAGTCGCTCGCCAGATCGCCCCAGTCCCGACTACGTTGCTCGCCCGAAGCGCGTGGAGATCGGTAGGAACTCCGAGGACGATGCCCTTTGGCATCTGGTGGAGCTCGCCTTTCGTGAAGATTGCGACGCTGTTGGAGCTCGGTGCGAGCAGGTCGTCGGTGAGCCCCAGTTCCCGGCAAAGTCGCTCGGCGGCGCTTTGTCGGGTGATGAAGGCGTCAGGACCGATGTCGATCGGCAGGTTCTCCAATGTGGCGGTCTCGAGCTTCCCGCCGAGCGAGGCTGCGGATTCGAAGATCGTCACCTCACAGGACGCCGCGAGTGCTCGCGCAGCGACGAGGCCCGTGACGCCACCCCCGACAACGGCAACGCTCGGGCCACTCATTCGGGTTCGTTTCCGGGCGTTCCTTGTTCATCCAACTCGACCACCCGCCGCGCGAGTGCCGCGAACACCGACGGTTCAGCGTTGAGCGACGCGGTTCTCACGAATGCGATTCCCGCGTCTGCGGCACGGGCCGCGGCGACGATATCGAGGTCGTAGAGGACCTCGAGGTGGTCCGAGGTAAAGCCGGCTGGGCAGACGACCACTGCTGTGGCGCCATCTCTTGCGCGCTCGTCGATGAGTTCGCAGATGTCTGGGCCGAGCCACGGCTCGGTCGTCTTGCCCGCACTCTGCCATCCCGTTTGCCACGACGTGAGTCCGAGTCGGTCCGCTATCAGCTGCGCTGTCCGCGCCAACTCGTCGGGGTATGGGTCGTCCATCTCGAGTACGCGCCGCGGAAGACTGTGCGCGGTAACAACGACCGTCGCCCGCAGTGCCGCTTCGGGAGCGAGGGTTGCGAGCGCGTCGGCAACCCGTGTGGAGAGCGCGTCGATCAGCGCCGGTTCGTCGTGCCAGTGCTTTAGAAACGATGCACGGACGCCAACGGCTTTGGCGGTCTCGATGGCGCGTTCGACGTACTCGCCGACGCTCATCGTCGAAAAATGCGGAGCGAGTACAAGGCCCACGATGGCGTCGCAGCCGTCGCGTGCCGCGCCTTCGATAGCTGCTTCGATCTTCGGGCTCGCATGCTTGGAGCCGTAATACGTTCGGAAGTGGCCGGGTTCGAGCTCGTCGAGCGCTGACTGGAGCGCGGCGATCTGGGTCGCCGTACGGTCGTTCATCGGAGAGGTTCCCCCGATTGCGTCGTAGCGACTAATCAGGTCGTCGAGCTGGGCTTTGGTAGGTGGATGGCCACGTCGGACGTCGGTGTAGAATTCCCCGATTGCGTCGCGATCAGCAGGAGTTCCGTACGCCATGACCACGACGGCGGTTGTGCTCACAAGCGCGTCGATTCATGGACGAACTCGACGAGTCGGGCGAGCACGTCGGGATCGGTCTCGGGCAGTACGCCGTGGCCGAGGTTGAAAATGTGGGCGCGCGCCACCGCCCCTTCGGCCAGGATCCGGCGCGCTTCGGGCACCACTGCCTCGTAGCCAGCGAGGCAGACGGCCGGATCGAGGTTTCCCTGCAGCGTCGTCGACTGCCCGACACGAAGTGCCGCGGTGGTGAGCGGCATGCGCCAGTCGACGCCGATCACCTCCGCACCCGCCTCAGCCATCAAGTCGATGATCTCGCCGGTGTCGACACCGAAGTGGATTCGAGGTGCCCCGGTACCTTCGAGCGCAGCTAGAACCTTCGTACTGGACGGCAGAACGAACCGCTGGTAGTCGGCTCGCGAGAGTGCCCCTGCCCAGCTGTCGAAGAGCTGGACTGCGGCTACTCCGGCATCGATTTGTGACGTGAGCGAGTCGATGGCGAGATCTGCCAGGAGGTCCATCAGCTCCATGAACAGCGCCGGATCGTTGTGCATCAGCGACTTCGTCTTGGCGAATGTTCGAGTCGCCCCGCCTTCTATGAAGTAGCTCCCGACGGTGAACGGTGCCCCCGCGAAGCCGATCAAGGGGACGTCGAGCTCGCTGCGAAGGATCTTCACGGTGTCGAGCACGTAGGCGGTGTCGATACTTGCCTCGAGTGGTCGGATCCTCGCCAGGTCCGCCCTCGAACGAAATGGCTCGGCGATAACCGGGCCCTTGCCGGCGACGATCTCGACGCCGACGCCGATCGCAGCGAGCGGCACGACAATGTCGGAGAAGAGAATCGCGGCGTCGACGCCGTAGCGGCGGACCGGCTGCATGGTGATCTCGGCGGCGAGCTCGGGGTGCGAGATTGCCTCGAGGATGCTCTCGGTTCCGCGAATCGCCCGGTATTCGGGAAGGGAGCGACCTGCTTGGCGCATGAACCAGATCGGTGTGGCGCCAGTCAGCTCACCTCGACAGGCACGAAGAAAGTCGGACTCGTCGGGATTCACCCCCAAAAGGTACTGCCAAGCGGCGCTTTGTCGCCCGGGGAGGCACCGCTGCGCTATTGCGGCCAAAAAGAACTCTTCGCTTCGTTTGGAATGTTGCGCGTCCCGTCGACTAAAAATACGGGGTGACCGATGTGACCGTCGCCGGAGCTTCGCTTCCGTCAGCAAGTCCGACCCATGCGCAGCGGCCTCAGCTGCTGGCCGTGGGCGTGATGATCTGGCTCGGCTCGGAGTTCATGTTCTTCTCGAGTCTGTTCGCGGCGTTCTTCACGATCCGAGCAAACGCGAAGGTGTGGCCGCCTCCTGGCACCAAGCTCGACACCTACCAGGCGCTTGTCTTTACATTTGTGCTGCTCGCCTCGAGCCCGACGATGCAGATGGGAGTCTGGGCGGCAGAGCGAGGTGAGCGGGCCAAAGCGCGTTTTTGGACTGTGGTGAGCATCTTGCTCGGCGCTGCGTTCCTCGCGAACCAGATGTATGAGTGGCGGACGCTGCCGATCCACCCGAGCACGAATGCCTACGGCTCACTTTTCTACGTCATGTCCGGTCTGCACGGCCTCCACGTCCTACTCGGTCTCGTGGCGATGGGCTTCTTGTTGATGCGGATGAAAGGCCCTCGCGGCGACGCCGGAGAGCTCCCGGTGTTCCAGGCAGTCAGCTACTACTGGCACTTCGTCGATATCGTCTGGATCGGGCTGTTCTCGGCCCTGTTCCTGTTCTCGTAGCCATGCGCAGACTCTTTCTTCCCGTAGGGATAACCGTGCTCGCGATCGCGCTCGGCATGATGTTCTTCGGCGTCTCCGAAGGCGCGACGAAATCCGGCAATCCCGCTCCGGTGCGGCTCACTGCTGACCCGGGTCCTACGTCTGCGGCATCACTCGCTTCGGGTGAGGAGCTCTTCGCCGAGAACTGTTCGACCTGCCACGGGGCAGAGGCCAAGGGCAGCGCACTGGCGCCGAACCTGCAGGGCCTGGGCTCGGCCACCGTCGACCTCTGGGTTTCGACCGGGTTGATGCCGCTCTCGGTGCCGACTGCCGAGCCGGTTCGCAAGCCGGACAAGTTCACGAACCAACAGACCCTCGAGCTGGCGAACTGGGTCCAGTCGCTCACACCTGGCGTCGGCGTCGCTATCCCGACCGTGGATCTAAAGGGTGCGAATGTCGCAGTCGGATTCGACATGTTCGCTGCGAACTGTGCTCCGTGCCACACCATCACCGGTGCCGGGGACGCACTCTCTGGCGGCCTGGAAGCGCTGCCGCTTCACGGTGTGACAGCGACGAATGTCGCAGAAGCCATAGAGACGGGTCCGGGGAACATGCCCCGGATGTACCCGGGCGCATTGACCAAGACGGAGGCCAATGATGTTGTCGCGTACGTGACCGAGGACATCGAGCACCCGAGCTCACCTGGAGGTCTTGGGCTCGGCGGCGTCGGGCCCGTCGCGGAAGGTTTTGTAGGACTCTTTCTTGGCGTGGGTGCCTGCATGTTGATCGCACTCTGGATCGGCGAGCGGACCGAGCGTGAGGACCCAGAGCAAGCCCACGATGAGTTGGAGCCCACCCATGTCTGACCACTCATCGAACGGGACGCCGGTCCCCACCGACGCGCCGCAGTTCGAGGTAGCGGCGAGGAACCCACTTCGCGCCGAGAAGATGACCGCCGCGCTCTTTCTCTTGTCTGTTGCGTCGTTCGCCGGATTCGGCGCCGCGTACTGGCAGAACGGGAGCAACTTCTGGCTCGGTGGCACGCTCGGTTTCGGCATGAGCTTCTTCGGCGCTGGGTTCGTCGCCTGGGGCAAGTACCTGATGCCGAGGGGCCCCTTCGAAGAGCCCAGGGCGATGATGGAGACGACGCCTGAAGAGCAGAAGGCCCTGATCGACGACTTCGCGTCGAGAGGCAAGGTCGCGGTGAAGCGTCGCGGCTTCATCGTCGGCGTCATGGCCCTAGCAGGCGGTATTTTTAGCATCGTCGCACTTTTCCCGCTGCTGCGATCGCTTGGGCCGCTGCCAAAGAACGCGTTCTACACCACGCCGTGGCGAAAGGACGCATATCTCACCCAGTCCGACGGCCGCCGGGTCGCGGTGAGCGACGTTCCGATCGGTAGCTTCGTGACGGTCTTCCCGCAAAACGACGTCGGTGGAGCGCTCTCGCAGACGATCCTGATCCACGTGCAAGACGGCGCCATCATCACCAAGCCCGGGCGAGAGACCTGGGGCCCGGATGGCTACGTCGCTTACTCCAAGGTCTGCACCCATTCCGGATGCCCGGTTGGCCTCTACGAGCAACTGACCGGCCTGCTCCTTTGCCCGTGCCACCAGTCCATGTTCCTCGTGGCCAAAGGCGCGGAGCCGATCTTCGGCCCTGCACCTCGACCGCTCCCCCAGCTGCCGTTGTACGTGGACGACTCCGGGTACCTGCGGGCGCAGACGGGCTATGACGAACCGATCGGTCCTGGATTCTGGGAGCGGGGTGGCACCTTATGATCGAGGGCCTCTGGAACTGGATAGACAACCGTTTAGCGATATCGCGTGGTGGTCGCCACATGCTGAACAAGATCTTCCCCGACCACTGGTCCTTCATGATCGGTGAGATCGCGTTGTACTCGCTCGTCGTCTTACTTGCGACCGGCGTGTTCTTGACGCTGTACTTCGTGCCATCCGAGCATCAGGTCATCTACAGCGGACCGGTTCTCTCGCTTCGGGGTCTGCACGTCTCTGAGGCGTTCGAGAGCACGGTCAACATGTCGTTCGTTGTCCGCGGTGGGTTGCTGATGCGCCAGATGCACCACTGGTCTGCCAACATCTTCGTCGGATCGATCGTCGTGCACATGCTTCGGGTCTTCTTCACCGGCGGATTCCGGCGCCCACGTGAGGTGAACTGGATGGTCGGCACGACGCTGATGATCCTCGCAATATTCAACGGCTTCCTCGGCTACTCGCTCCCCGATGACCTGGTGTCAGGCACCGGAATCCGGATCGCATTTTCGATCCTTGAGTCCGTGCCCCTCGTCGGGAGCTATCTAGCTACGTTCCTCTTCGGCGGAGCATTCCCGGGCAACGGCGTGATCATCCCGCGCTTTTTCATTCTCCACGTACTGATACTCCCGCTCGTGATACTCGGATTGCTCGGTGCGCACCTCGGGATGCTCGTTCGCCACAAACACACCCAGTTTCCTGGGCCGGGAAGGCGAGAGGACAACGTTGTCGGCACCCCGATGTTCCCTGGGTTCATCGCCAAGACGACGGGCTTCTTGTTCCTCGTCACGGGGATCACGGCACTGCTAGGTGCCTTCGTGCAGATCAACCCGATCTGGCTTTATGGCGCCTACGTACCGTTCCACGTCAGCTATGCCGTGCAGCCTGACTGGTACATGGGTTGGCTCGATGGCGCGCTCCGCGTCATGCCGAGCTGGGAGCTGCACCTGCCTGGTCACATGATCCCGAACGTGTTCTTCCCGGCGGTACTCCTCCCCGGCGTCACATTCAACCTGCTCTACGCCTGGCCGATACTCGAGGCAAAGATCACCGGCGACACCGCGGAACACCATCTCCTTGATCGGCCGAGAGACCGTCCGATACGCACCGCGATCGGTTCGGCGGTGCTGGCGTTCTACTTCGTCCTCTTCGGAGCGAGTGCGACCGACGTGCTTGCTCACTACCTGTCGATCTCGTTGAACACGGTGCTGCTCGATTTCCGGATTCTCTGCTTGGTGATCCCCGCGCTCGTCTTCCCGATTGCGTACAAGATCTGTAAGGAGCTACAGGCCGATCCGACTGGGGGTAAGCGCAAGGTCCATAACACCGTCATCCGGCGTGAGCACGGCGGCTACGAGTCCATTCCAAACTCCGAGTACGTCGGGTACAAGGTCGAGGAGTTTGCGCCGGTCGAGGTCGATCACGTGGTGGTGGTCGATGACGACGAGGAAGCCAAAGAGCCAGCTGGCGTTTTCCAGATTCCGCGCCGCAACTCCTAGACACCTCGCTCGAGCGCCGGCAGCCTCGATCGCGCTTTGGCGCCGTGGTGCTAGCTCTTTGGCTCTTGCTGCAGAGCAACTTTCTGGGGAGCCGGCGGTGGGACTCGAACCCACGACCTGACGATTACAAATCGCCTGCGCTTCCAACTGCGCCACGCCGGCAAGCTGGCCCGAAGAGCTTCGCATGCCGAGAGCTAACGCATTCGCCAGTAATCGCTACGACGGACGCACTCGACAACGTCTTCCACCCGAGGGCTCGTCACTTTATCGTTGCGGTTCCTCGCCGTCACGCGTGTGCAGCCGGAGCATTCGGTACCGAGGGCGGTGACGAAGGCCGTCGCACCCGGGCGCGTCCGGGTGTCGCTCGTTACACCTTCGCTGCAGCTCGTAGCGCGGCTAGAGCGAATCGGCCGCCGCGCCATCGGCGACAAGGTGCGAGGCTATGACGGTGTTCAACCGCCGCTCCATCGGCCCGAAGCCCAGGCGGACACGAACGCATATGATCGTCGCGGTCGTCGCGGCTCTCGTGGTGGTGCTCGTGATCGCGGAAGTGATCACCGACGCGGTGAACGATTCGCCCCAGGTCGGCCAGCGCGCGCTCGCCTCGTGGGTAGCTGGCGTGGAGCCGCTGCTCTCGGCGTCCTCGGCGATGGGTGAAGCCGTGCATTCGGTCGACAGTGTCAGCGCTTCGACGACGCGGGCGACCCTTGATGCGACGCTTTCGACCCTGACGAGCGTCACCGCCGC
>DATCDR010000247.1:0-3890 GCA_036510575.1 Acidimicrobiales bacterium
GAACGGCAAAGCGAACGCGACTTCGGTGGCCTCGCGAAAGCCCGCGTCGCCATAGAGCGCCGCTGCGATCTGCTCGGACGTGCCGAGAAGGTCGCGGCTAAACAGCATCCGCCGGGGTCCTTGGGGTTCGTAGGTGCGCGGGGTACGCCTCGCGACGTAGCTGGCGTATTTCTCCTTCTGCTCGCGCGTCGCGGTGTCCGTTGGGATTACGACGAGGCCCTGCGAGACCCTGGCAGCGACGCCGTCGGGGTGTGCCGCACGAAAAGCGCGGATCTGGGAGCTCTGGATCTCGGAGAAGTCCGTGGACTCCTCGGCCTGGACGACGCTGCTCGTGAGCAGGTGCATGCGGTGTTCGCCCGCCCAGCGCGCCGAGGCGAGGCTGCCCGCGCCGTACCACATGCGAGCACGTAGCCCCGGAGAATGGGGTTGGACGCGGTCGGAGTACTGCTCGAAGCCCTCCGTGCCGCTAAAGGAGGCGGCAGGTTCACCGCTCACGAGTCGAAGCAGGCGCTCGACTCGCTCATAGGTGAAGTCTTCGACGTCGGCCGTGTCGGGGTAGAGCGCGGACTTCACCTCCTCAAAGTGCATCGGTGCGTGGACACTCACACCTGGGTTGATGCGGCCGCCGGAGAGGACGTCGAGCGTGGCGAGGTCCTCCGCGAGCCGGAGCGGGTTCTCCCATCCGAGTGGCGTCACCGCCGTACCGAGCTCGATACGACTTGTCCGTTGCGACGCCGCCGCCATCACTGCCACCGGCGATGAGATGCCATATTGCAGGTGACGGTGCCGCAACCAGGCATTGTCGAAGCCGAGCCGCTCGCCAAGCTCGATCATCTCCAAGGTCGTTCGATGCCCGCTTGCGGGATCGTTGCCGTCAAAGAGCCCGATCGTAAGAAATCCGAGTCGTTCGAGAGCAACTCCGGGTATCGGCATCGGTCCCCATTCGCTTGCGGCGCGTCGAGCCCGATCGAGCGCTGGAACGTAATCATGCCGGAGCCCTGCGATCGGGTCGCGACGTCATGACGAAGGGGAAGGGCCAGCCGGCGTCGAAAAAGAGAGCTCAACCTGGGTTCGAGAGCGCGCAACGGTACCTAGAGCTCGAGTGACCACCCCGTCGGCGAGGACCGGGCCTGCGATCGGGCTCAGACGAAGCCGTGGAGTTCGCAGTTGAGTTAGGGACAGTTAAACATCCATCGCACGCGGTACCTATCGGCGCACGTTCCCCAATAGGCACCCCATGGCATGTCGAGCAGCCCGAACTGGTCGCTACCACCCTCGGAGAGAAGTTGAAAGATGCGATCGGCCTCGCCACGATCGTCTAGTTCGAGATTGATGGTCACGTTGTTGCCAAGCCTGAGCTCATGACCCTGTGACGCCAACATGTCGGTCGCCATCAAGACATGGCCTGCGAGAATCGGCAGCTCGATATGGGCAACCATCTTCTTCTCGGCGTCAGAGAGCGCTGGCCTGCTCGGATCAGAAGGCATCTCCGACATCCACATGATCGGCTCTTCGACTTTGGTGCCAAACACAGAGCCATAGAAGTTGATGGCTTCCTCGGTGTTCCCCATGAAGTTCAAGTACGTGCTCACGCGTGCCATCCGTGGTCCTCGCTTCGGGTTGGTTCCTCGACGTGCGTCGCTCGCCGCTAGAAATCATCGCACCCGAGAAATCCCAAGCTGTCACCGGTCGCGAAAATTGCTGCAGCCAACCGTTGCGGCGGACTCGCTTCGCAGGTCATTCCGAGTCGACTACGACGGCTGCATCGGCGGGTATTCAGAGCAGTCGAGGAATCACTTGCGTGAGATGAATTGCCGCGTCGAGTCGTCCAGACAGCGCTCGAATCGAACTGTCAGCCTCCCGCGAGGTGTGTGACAACCAGGTACACCGAAATGACGACGAGCGGCACACCAGCGAGCCGCGTGAGCCAAGCCTTCCAAGGGGCGGCGGCGCCGAGGTGCTCCTCGCGAGCCTCTTCGCGCTCTTCTTGACCAGACCGGAACTTCGAGCGGGCGCTCTCGGCCTCGAGGAAGCCGTCTGCGCCGTGATGCACCGGGGCGTCGCGCAGCGTTGCGGAGGTCGTCTCGTCCCCGCGACCGGAGCCCGCGTACGCGAGCACCGGGAGCTCGAGCCCGCGGTCATCGCTTGTAGCGTCCTCGAGCTCAGGCGCACCTCCTTCAGCATCCTCTTCCCCTTCGCCTTCTTCCTCAGCTTCGAAGAGCTCGAGAGCCCAGGAGATGAGGACGGGGAGGGGCAAAAGGATGAACCCGAGCACCTCGACGAGCTTGTCACTCCGAACCAGATGGTCGAGCAGCCTGCTCAAGAGCACTCCTGTCGTGATGATCAGCGTCCAGTTCACCAGGCCGGTCGGCTTCCACTTGGTGACGAACTTGCTCTTTGGGATCTTGTCGGCGAAGAGCCATGGGATAAGAGGTGAGAAGAAGACCGCCGCGCCGACGTACAGGCCCCAGGTCGACCCCATGAACGCGACGGAGATGAACAAGAAAAGGACGATCTGAACGATGAGCGACAGACCGACCTGGAGGTTCTCTGACTCAAGTTCGCCACGGTGGCGCACGTGCTCGAGGCGCCTCGGGTAGTGGTGCGCGGCGATCGTCTCGGTGACTATACGAAGCCCGACGAATCCGAGAACCGCGAACGCGATCGCGTTGACTTCCTTCGAGATCGGCAGCTCCACTCCCGCGAGACCTGAGAGCGCACCGGTCATCTTCTCGGCCGCCCATGCCGCGAACAGTCCGCCGATGACGAAATCTGCCGCGCGGTCCCACAAGCCCATGAGGTTGAGCGTGAGGTTGCGACGTAGCGGTCGAAGCGCCGCGGCTGCTAGCGGCACCGCGAACCACAACAGGACCATGCCGGCGCCAGTACGGAGCTCGAGGGCGCTCGTGACGTGTCCGGCGATCAGCGCGGCGCTAAAGAACGCCAGCCCGGCGAGATACCCGAGCGTCGAGTCGAAGATGCTCAGGCCCAAGACGGCGACGAAGATCGCAAGGCTCGGAGGGATCGCGTACCAGCCGGTGCTCGCCGAGGCGTACGAGCCCAGGCCGATTGCGGCAAGGCACATGAATCCCCACGCGCTGCCAAACATCGCTCGTAGGTAGTCGCCATCGACAAGGACTCGGCCAGCTACCGGGGAGATCGACGCGATTCGAGACGGGAAGTGCGCGCTGAAGTGGTCGAGCCACCGTGTCCCGGGCCAGCGCCAGGTTCGCGAACGATCGCCACGGGAGCCGCCACGAAGCTCCGAGGCTGACTGTTCGAGCTCCACATCTTCGAGATAACCACCGCCCCCTCCACCAGTTCCACTACCACCTCCGCCGGTGCCGCCCGAACCCGAGGCGATGAAGCCTCCGCCAAGCGACGAGGCGACGGCGCCGATCGCGACGGCGCCACCGGCAGCGGTCGCGAGGACGGTTGAACGGTGTGCGCTAGGTACGAAGGCAACGTCATTCGCGAGCGGGCCCGGAGGTACCGATCCCACCGTCCCTAACAGCCCGCCGGTCGCAACCGTGAAGGCCTCCTCCTGAGCGACAGCGCCGCCATCTGCGAGCGTCCCGGTCACGATGATGTGGTGGGCGCCCACTTCGAGTCCGGCGGGGAGCCCGACCTCGGCGCTGAAGGTCCCGCGCTTGGAGACCCGCACCGTGCCGAGCAGCCTTGGCGAGGAGTGCGCAACGATCGTCACTGTCGATCCCGGGAGGAAATCGTGCCCGTGAACACGCACCCTGCCCTCGGTGATCGCGACGCCAGGCTGAATCCCGAAAACGATGTTCAGCGTCCCGGACGGCGGCGTCGGCAAGGAAGAGAGCGCGGTACTCGCCCCAGGAGTCGAAGGCACCGTAGTGATCGTCGGCGAGGAAGCGGCCGCT
>DATCDR010000248.1:0-15181 GCA_036510575.1 Acidimicrobiales bacterium
TCGAGAACTACATCAGCTTCTACAACGAGACCCGGCGCTACTCCAAGGTCGGCAATATCAGTCCCATCAACTTCGAGCTAGCTTCGGCTCACACCGCTGTCGCTGCATAACCACCGTGTCTACTTTTACTGGGCAACCTCACCTTGGGTTCAGGGAGTGAGCGCAACATTCGACGAGACTTCATTGGCGTCAAATCCGACCAATAGGAGTTCCATTGACCGCTCATTTGAACGTCGAACAACGAGCTCTCGCGCGACGTCTGCGATCGCAGAACATGAGCCTTCGGGCCATCGCCAAACAGGTTGGTTGTGGTCATGCAGGCATCGATGTGATGCTGCGTGGCCAGAGCCGAGATGCTCGTCCAATTGAGTGGGTTCCTCGCCGCGGCGCCTTGAGCATCGAAGAACGTGAAGAGATTCTTCGAGGATTGAGCCGCGGCGACACGCTCCGCTCCATCGCTTCTGGACTCGCTCGGCACACCTCGACGGTGTCTCGAGAAGTGAAGGCCAACGGAGGCCGGGACAACTACCGGATCTGGCCGGCGCACCTTCGCGCGCGTCAGTGCGCGAAGCGACCAAAGACGAAGAAGTTGAGCTACGCACCGCTTGCGAGACGAGTGACCGAGGACTTGGAGAAGCTCTGGTCGCCGGAGGAGATCGCTGACCGCCTCGCGTTAGAGTTCCCACAAGAGCCGCGTATGCAACTCAGCCACGAGACCATCTACCAGTCCCTCTATGTGCAGGGAAAGGGCGAGCTGCGCCGGGAATTGGCTCGATGCCTGCGCTACGGCCACGCCACGCGCCAGTCGCAGGGACGCGTCAAAAAGCCCGGTCCGATCGCCAACATGGTGATGATCGCAGAACGTCCGGCTGAGGTGGCCGACCGTGCGGTGCCCGGGCACTGGGAGGGCGATCTCATCATCGGTGCTCGAGGCGCGAGCGCGGTCGGCACGCTCGTCGAACGCAGCACGCGCTTTGTTCTTTTGTTGCATCTCCCGAACGGTCACAGCGCGCCCGAAGTCGAGCTCGCGATGCGACGGGCCATCAAGACACTCCCGAGGTCGTTGATGAAAACCATCACCTGGGACCAAGGAAGTGAACTTGCTCGACACGTGGAGTTCAGCATCGCCACCGGGATCCAGGTCTACTTCTGCGATCCCCACAGTCCCTGGCAACGTGGCAGCAATGAGAATACGAACGGCCTGTTGCGCCAATACATGCCCAAGAGCACTGACCTCTCGAAGTACTCACGAGCCGATCTCAAGCGCATTCAAGACAGCTTGAATGATCGTCCGCGGAAGACCTTAGGATTCCTTAAGCCAGTGGAGAAATTGAGTGAGCTTGTTGCGCTGACCGCTTGAAACCGCCCACACGTCCCTCCGGCAAAGGAATGAACGCATGACAATGCTCGCAGATCAGGTCGATGTCGTGATCGGCGTCGACACGCACAAACATACGAACACCGCGGCAGTCGTCCGAGCCGCAACCGGCGGCGTCCTCGAGGAAGCGACGGTGCCGACGACGCCCGCCGGCCACCAGGAGCTCCTCGCGCTCGCCCGGTCGCACGGACCTCTGCGTGCCTGGGCGATCGAAGGAACCTCGAGTTATGGCACCGGACTCACGAGGTTCCTTCGCGCCAACGACGAGTGGGTGTTCGAGCTCGAACGTCCGGGGCGAAGTGACCGTCGAGGAGGCAAGAAGAATGATCCGCTCGACGCGGCACGATCTGCACGCGAGGCGTTGGCGCGACCCGAACTCGGAGAGCCCCGGTCGACCGGTGATCGCTCAGCGCTCGCAGTCCTGCTTTCAGCGCGCCGCTCCGCTGTCGACGGGGCGACCGTCGCGGAGAAGCAGATATTGGCCCTCCTCATCGCTGCACCAGAGGCGCTCCGGGAGCGGCTCCGCAAGCTGACCACGACAGCGACGGTCAAAAAGGCCGCCACGATGCGGATCCCCACCTCCGGCTGCGACGCGGAGATGACCACGACCACGACGGTGGTCCGTTCGCTCGCTCGCCCGTCGGTCGATCGAGCTCCGCTCAGAGGCCAAAGAGTACGAGCGAGCGCTCCTCGCGATCATTCGTCGTTGGCGTCCCGATCTGCTGGAGCAAAAGGGCGTCGGGCCGATCGTCGCGGCGACGGTGCTCTGCTCGTGGTCGCACCCCGGTCGCTTCCGCTCCGAGGCGGCGTTCGCCAGTCTCGCTGGAGTGGCACCAGTTCCCGCGTCGTCGGGACTCACCATCCGCCACCGGCTCAACCGACGCGGTGATCGTCAGCTCAACCGCGCGCTCCACACCGTCGTGCTCAGTCGAGTCCAACACGACGAAGAAACCCGGGTCTACGTCGAGCGTCGTCGCGCCGAGGGCAAAACCGATCGCGAGATCAAGCGATGCCTGAAGCGTTATGTTGCTCGACGGCTCTTCCGTCAGCTCGAATCCCTGAATCAGGGGCTTGACAAAACATAGGAGTGCCCACTACCAGAGCTGCGCACCTCAATGGAACATTCCATAAGTACGCTTTAGTAGGTGCACGCCTCCTTGCTCTTCGATGCAACGCGAGAGGACGCCCACCAAACGCGCGAGCACGCGCCGCGGCGACTACACAGCAAGCGATCTCACAGGCGCTCGCGTCGGTTCGCGATACCAAGAGTGCAGGCGCTGACTTGGTTCGAACTGCTCGTACTTCTCGGCATCACGACTTTCGTAATCATTCAGTTGCGGCCTGGACTTCTCTTCGGTCCGAACATGGATGTTGGTGGCGACAACGGCGCGCATATCGCGGGTGTGTACTACCTCGCACACACGCTGGTGCCAAAGGGGCAGATATCCGGCTGGGATCCGCAGTGGTTCGGCGGATTCCCGCTCTATGTCTTCTACTTCCCGCTGCCGGCCGTCCTCGTCGCGATTCTCAACCAGGTCTTCTCGTTCGCCGTGGCCTTCAAGCTCGTCACTGTTCTCGGCACGGTGACGCTGCCTGCCTCCGCGTATCTATTCGGACGCCTGGCGGGCTTCCGACGACCAACGCCCATCGTGATGGCAGCCGCGATGCTCCCCTTCTTGTTCAACTGGTCGTACACGATCTACGGCGGGAACATCGCATCGACGCTCGCCGGCGAGTACTCATTCAGTCTCGCTTGCTCGACCGGTCTCTGCTTCCTCGGCTGTTACATCTATGCGCTGCGCACCGGCAGACTGCGATGGCTCGCTGCGACGCTGCTCGCGGTCACGATCCTTTGCCACGTCGTGCCCGCACTGGTTTTCATCGGCGTCGCGATCTTGTTCACGCTGTTCACCATTCCGTGGCGGGCCTCGTTCTGGTTACGCATTCGGAGCACGCTGCTTGTACTCATCCCCGTGGGAGCCGTCGGGTGCCTCGTCGCAGCGTTCTGGCTGCTTCGTTTCGGCGTCGATCTGCGGTACTCGTCGTCGATGAACTACGGCCGCGTCACGAACTTCTTCTCGAACCTTCTGCCAAAAGGCGGCGAGGTCGTCATCCAGGTGTTGGCACTCGCTGGTGTAGCGGTGGGGATCATTCGACGGGACCGGCTAGCTATGGCCCTTGGCGTCACCTGCGTCGGGGCTGCCGGATGCTTCATGATCTTGCCGGCAGGCATCGCTTGGAACCCACGTTGGCTCCCGTTCTGGTTTCTCTTCACCGCACTGACGGCCGGCTATGCAGTAAGTGAGCTTGGGACGTACGCGTTCTCGTGGGTGAACCGGTCGTGGCTGAGCGCTTGGGTCACCACGGGAGTGGCGAGCGCTCTCTCGGTCTGCATCGTCGCCGCCTATGCGGGCGTGCTGCCGTTCTTTACAACCCCGCTCTCGATGCGGACGCCCGTCACGTCGTGGGTGGCGTGGAACTACACCGGTTACCAGGCCAAGCCCGGGTGGCCGGAGTTCTCCCGAATCGTGACGATGCTCGACCAGGCCGGAGCGCAGTACGGCTGCGGGAGGCTCGACTACGAATACACACCGAACATCGGTGACATGGGCTCGAACATCGTCGAGATGTCGTTTCCGCTCTGGACCAATGGCTGCATGGACTCGATGGAAGGCATCTACTTCGAATCCTCTACCTCGACGCCGTTTCACTTCCTCGACCAGTCCCAACTCTCCCTCCAGGCCTCCAACCCGATTCCTGGGCTGCCCTACCAGCCACTTAATGTGATCCAAGGCGTCGCGCATCTCCAACTCGAGGGCGTGAAGTACTTCCTTGCAAACTCACGAAAGGTCGAAGCCGCGGCCGATGTCGACCCGATGCTCGTCCGGGTCGCCTCTACACCCGAGCTCTCTACCGAGGAGGACGGCAGCGCCGAAAATCCTGCCGATGAGCCGAACCCTCCGGGCCCGACGTCGTGGGTGCTCTACCGCATCCTCGATTCCCAGGTCGTCACGCCACTTTCCTACCAACCCGTAGTCGAGACCGGCCTCTCCAAGACTGCCTGGCTAGCCCTCGGGATCCGGTGGTTCCAAGCACCAGCAGATTGGTCGGTGCCTATAGCCGAAGCGGGTCCAGCGAGTTGGAGGCGAGTTGCGGCGGGACAGATCGTCGAGCCAGGTGACGGCAAGAAGCTTCCAACAGTGCACGTGAGCAACATCAAGATGAGCGACGCAGCGGTCAGCTTCGACGTCTCGCGCGTCGGTGTCCCGGTGCTCGTCAAGATCCCCTACTTCCCGAACTGGCAGCCAACGGGCGCCTCCGCGCCGACCGAAGTCACGCCGAACGAGATGGTCGTGATCCCGACATCGAAAACGGTCACGCTCTCTTACGGCACGACCGCCGTCGACTGGGCTGGGCGTGGGGCGACGCTCGTCGGGCTGGCAGGCCTGGTCGCCCTCTGGCGCCCGACCGATATGTCGACGCCTTCTTCTGCGAGCTCTTCAGATGAGCCCGATGGAGGGTCCTCAGGGCCCGATGGTGCTCCGACAGGTGACCCCTTCTGGCCAGCCGTCACAGATGACTCGGACTCCGAGTTCGATCGACGCGGCAATGAAGAGCCGGACCGTGCCAACCCCGACTGGGATCGAGAGATGCAACCGACCTCGTCGTCGAGATGACCGCCGAATCGAGCGACGAGGCCGCCGTCGAGCTGAGCGTCGTGTTGCCGGCATACAACGAGGTAACTCTTCTCGGATCGACGGTGACCAATCTGGTCTCCGGCCTTAGCGACACTGAGCTGACCTATGAGATCGTGATCGTCGAAAACGGCTCTACCGACGACACCTTGCTACTCGCAAGAAGGCTCGCCGAGGAAGTTCCACGCGTGCGTGTGCTGACGCGACCGATCGGCGACTACGGTGCCGCGCTCGAAGCCGGAATCAGCGCCTCGCGTGGCCGCTTCGTCGCGACCTTCGACGTCGACTACTACGACCTCGCATTCCTCCGGAGAGCACTCGAATTGTTGACGACGACCGACGCAGGCGTCGTCATCGCGTCGAAGCGTGCACCAGGATCGGACGACCAGCGCTCGTGGTCGCGACGAGGAATGACATTCGCCCACATGTTCGTCGTCCGGCACCTTCTCGACCTGCGCGTATCTGACGCCCACGGGATGAAGGTGATCCGCCGAGCAGAGCTGCTTCCGGTGATCGAAGCGACGGTCCTTCGCGACAGTATCTTCGACGTCGAATACGTGCTGCGAGCAGAGCGCGCCGGCATCACGATCGAAGAACTTCCCGCCATCGTCGTCGAGCTGCGACCCGCTCGAACGGCGATCATGCATCGCGCGGTTCGCGCCGTCGCCGACGTCTTCCGGCTTCGACACCTGCTCGGAAAACCGCAGGCGAGCTAGCGCGCTACCGCCGGGCGTGTGACGCAGGGGTTGGGTTCGCGACGATCACGGTGATCTCCGCGACGATCGCGTCGGCTGCTCGGATGTCGCTCGCAGCTGAGCGTGTGGCCGCACCAGCAGCAGCGACGGTTAGAAGCGACGCCGGCACGCTCGAGGGCGAAATCGCCAGAATCGAGGCCACGACTCCATCCAGCACGTCCTGGACGTCTTCGAGGCGATTGGGCAGTTGAGCGAGTAGGGCCGACGCCTGCGATGCATTGTTGGTCCGCAAGCCCGAAGCCGAGACGGTCGCTTCGATCTCTGGGATCTGGCGCATCAGCCGCTGGCTCTGTGCCCGGGACTTATCGGCGCTGATCACGTCTTTGACAACCGCGGTAGCCAGCGAGAAGACGTGATAGCCAAGAACCATCTGCGAAGCGTCTTGGTTCAACGCCGCCACTGACTGCGCCGTCCGCACGGAGACCTCCAACAGACTGAGCCCGCTTGCATCGGAGTCGATCAGCGAGGTCAACGCGAGCTGGTCGGCGATGGTCAACGTCTTCGACTTCGCGACGAGCACCGAAAGTTGGTGCAGCTGGTTCAATCGAGAATTCAGCAACCCCTGGACGCTCGTCATCGCCAACGGGAGCGACTCAGACGCTGGGAACACCGGGGGAACGATGTCGCCGCCGTTGTTGGCGAGTGCCGAAGACGCGACCGGCGCGGCGAAGAAGGCAACCAGCGCCATCAAGATCGCAACCAGTCCGGCGCGTCTGGAAAAACTTCGCACTGCCGTATCCCTTCAGAGCCCCTCGGCCGGAACTCCCGTGTTCCATAACCATTCTGCCGTCTCCACAGAGCAATTCTCCTACGAATCTGTGAAGACTCTATGAGGAAATCCCAGCTTGTCGACATAAACAGCCCCTCGTGCCACCGTTTCGAGCAACCCGGTCTGTAGCGTGTTCCAGATGTCACTGCCGCCGCTTCGTCACGCCGAGATGCCGTCGGCGAGACGACGACACCGCAGGTCATCCGCGCTGCGGAGTGTCTCGATGCAGCGCCGTCGCAAACGGCTCTTCATCGTCATCGGCTCGCTCGTCGGCATCGTGGTGCTCGTCGCAACCGGCGTCATCGTCTACGCCAGGTGGCGATTCGACCAGATTCCGAAAGTTCACGTCGCTGGGCTCACACCGAGGGTCGGCAATGAGCCCTTTACCGTCCTCCTCGTCGGCTCCGACTCTCGTTCGTTTGTCTCGACCGCCGCACAGGCTTCACAGTTCGGCAGCGCTGCTGCACAATCGGGGCAACGAAGCGACGTCATCATCCTCGCCCGCGTCGCGCCAGCTCTCGACGAGGTGAAGCTGATGTCGATCCCCCGCGACACCTATGTCGACATCCCAGGTAACGTCCCGAACGTCTCTGGGGACAATCGCATCAACACGGCCTTCGACAGCGGAGCGACCCTCCTCGTCCAGACCATCGAGCAGTCATTTCACCTGCAGATCAGTGACTACGCGGAGGTGAACTTCCCTGGTTTCCAGGGCATGGTCGACGCGGTCGGCGGGATCGGACTCGACTTCTCCTATCCGGTTCGCGACGCCTACTCCGAACTCAACATCCCGACGACCGGCTGCCAGCTGGTGAGTGGAACCCAGGCCCTCGCACTCGTTCGGAGCCGCCACCTCTACTACTACGAGAACGGCGCGTGGCAGGAGGATTACGGATCGGATTGGAGCCGAATCCAGCGTCAAGACGCGTTCTTCCGGGCGCTCCTTCCGAAGCTCCGGACCGTCACCACCAACCCTGGGGCGCTCAACGGCTTTCTCGGTGCGGCGACGAAGAACATCGCGATCGACGAGACGATCTCTGAGAGCGAACTGCTCGGCCTCGCACGGAACTTCTCCGGTTTGTCCTCGAGCCACTTCAGCTCCGAGACGCTCCCGACCGTCCCGTTCACCGACGCCGCCGGCCAAGACGTCTTGTTGCCGGCCCCAGCATCTGACGAGGCGATGATCAAGCAGTTTCTGGCATTCGGCTCCTCGTCTGCTTCGACGGTATCTGCACTCAGTTCGAACGCCTCGATGATCCAGTTGACAGCGGCGACACTTCCTGCCAGCGGCGTCACCGTCACGACCGTCGCAGGATCGGCGAGCTCGGGCGGCGTGGTCTACAACACGACACGTGAGCCGTGGAACCCGACACCGTGCACCCCGAAGTGACCATTCGTCGTGATCTCGACTGAGCAGGGCACGCAGATCTGGCGAGCGCCGGGGCTTGCCGCATCGACGACCGTGATCGCGCCGGAGGCACACTTCGCCGTCGTCGATGTGGAGACGACAGGCCTCGATCCCGCGGGGACCCGTATGGTCGAGATCGCAATCGTCGAGATGAGCCAGTCCGGCCGTCGTATCTCTGAGTTCTCGACGCTGTTATCCATCCCCGGCGAAGAGCCAGTAGGCGCGGAGTTCATCCACCGGATCTCACGAGCGATGCTCGAGACAGCTCCGCGCTTCGAAGATGTCGCGGCCATGATCTATCGACGCCTCACCGGGCGGATCGTCGTCGGTCACGTCGTCGCCTTCGACATCGGCCATCTCATTGGCGAGTCCACACGGGCAGGGCTGACGATGCCAAGCCTCACCGGCTCGACACTTTGCACGAGGGACCTCGCACGCGCCGTGCTGCCTGCCGGCCCGAAGACCTTGGCAGCGTGTTGTGAGGCGACTGGAATCGAACACGAGGCCGCTCACACGGCTCTTGGCGACGCGCGCGCGACTGCGGAGCTGTTGGCGATCTTGCTGCAAAGCGGCTGCGACGTCTCCCTTCAGGCCCTCAGCGCGACAGCGAGAGAGATCTGCTGGCCCGAACTCGACGAAGTTGCGGTGGTACTCGAGCAACGAGTACACCCGCCTATCCGTCGCAGCGAAGCGAGGAGCGCTACTCCCCCGCGAGCTCGCGGGAGGTCGAAACCAGGCGATGCAACGCCTCGGTGGCTGCGCCTTCATCGATTACTTGTTCTGCCAGGCGAACGCCTGCTTCGAGCGAGGTCACGACACCGGCGACCTTGAGGGCGGCAGCGGCGTTCAACAATAGAAAGTCGCGTTGAGGCCCACCCTCGCCGGCAAGGAGCGAGTGGACGCGCGCGGCGTTGTGCGCGGCATCCCCGCCCCGAAGGTCGTCGGGCTTGGCGAACTCGAATCCGAACGAACGCGGATCTACCTCGATTGTTTCGCGTTCGAAAGAACCGTCGGCCGCGCGCCGTGACGAAAGGATCGTCGAGGGTGCACACACGGACAGCTCGTCTAAGCCGTCGTGGCCGAAGATGACCATCACGTCAGCTGAGCCGTTGGCTTCGAGCACGAGCAGCATCTTCTCGGCCATCTGAGGGTCGCCCACGCCGACGACCTGGCGCGTCACCATCGCCGGGTTACAAAGCGGCCCGAGAAAGTTAAAGATCGTCCCGACGCCGAGCTCGGCGCGTATCGGCCCTGCATGGCGCATCGCCGGGTGGAACCTTGGCGCGAAGCAGAACCCAATTCCGGCCGCCTCCACGCATGCCTGGACCTGCTCGGGGCCGAGGTCGACGGCCACGCCGAGCGAGCGGAGCACGTCCGCCGAACCCGACAGCGACGACGAGGCTGCGCCACCGTGCTTGCACACCACTACCCCAGCGCCGGCAGCTACGAGGGCGGCCATCGTCGAGACGTTGACGGTTCCAGCTCTGTCGCCGCCTGTTCCACAGGTGTCGATTGCTCCAGGTGCCACCTCGAGATGCTCGGCGTGTGCCTGCATCGCCCGGGAGAGGCCGATCATCTCCTCGACGCTCTCGCCCTTGGTGCGCATCGCGGCGAGGAACGCGCCGATCTGTGAGGGCTTCGCTCGCCCGTCGAGAATCTCGGCCAGCGCCGCGGTCGCGAGCTCGCTCGTCAGATCCTCGCGACGAAACAACCTGGCAAGAACCGAGGGCCAGCCGCCGGCCAGCTCAAACGCCGCAGCCGCGTCAGCGGTCACGATCGACTGCTCGGAAAAGGAAGTAGCGATGGAGGCTCAGGCGGTTTTGCGGCGCTGGCGAATGACACGACGTCGCTCGCGGTCCGTGAGGCCACCCCAGACGCCATCGCGCTCGCGCTGTGCGAGGGCGAACTCCAAGCAGACCTGCCGAACAGCACACTGCCCGCAGATCGACTTGGCTTCGTCCGCATCGTCTTCGGAGACGGGGTAGAAAATGTCGGGATCAAGGCCTTGACAGGCTGCCTTTTGTCGCCAAGTGGCGTTCATTAACTTCTCTTCCTTAGTTCACGCGGTCCGCACTCGACCGCTTTGTACGTCAGGGAGTTACCCCCCATAGTCACCATCGGAGTACGCGCCGACGAACGGAACAGCAACCTGCTCAGCGGGGCGTTTCGAATGGGTTCTTAATTGTGCTATGCGAGCCGCTCTTTGTAAAGGGGTTCTTCGGGCATAAGTCGGCGATGAGAACGGGCATTCGAGGGGTTATCGCGCGCCGCAACGTAGCTTTGTACCAGCTGATCAGCGACGAGACGCGCCGGACGTGGGCGAGGTGCGAGCGCTCTCTCGCGGAGAGCTTGAATCTCAGATATTGCACCCAGATGGTGATATCTGGCATCGACCACTGCGCTTTCGAGATCGGGCCGGAGGTCGCATCGCCCAGCTCACCCCGTAGAGCGAAACGGCTACGGAGCCCTCCCCGGCGAAAACGCTTCGGCAATGCCTGTCGCTGCGCGGCGTTTTCGCGCCCAGCAGCAGCACCCCTATGGCAGGCTTCAGGTATGTCAGCCCTCGGATGGAAGCATCGATGAGCGTGCTCGTGATCGACGTAGGGACGACGACCCTACGCGCTGGGGTCTTCGACGAAAACGGCCAGATCCTGGCGGCGCGGACGGAACGAACGCCCTTGGTTAGACCCTCACCTGGAATGGCGGAGTTCGATCCCGCGGAGACGGCGGCGCGCGTGCTCGAACTTTCAAAAGAGGTGCTTCGCGCCACTGGGCCGGTGTCATCTGTCGGCATCACCGGCCAGCGGGCCTCGACGGTGCTCTTCGACGCGGCCACGGGAAGGGCCCTCGGCCCCGGCATCGGGTGGCAGGACCAACGCACCGTCGGACAGTGCGTCGCACTTCGCTCGAGAGGAATCCGGCTGGCGCCGAATCAATCTGC
Organism: Acidimicrobiales bacterium; assembly: GCA_036510575.1. Taxonomy (GTDB): domain Bacteria; phylum Actinomycetota; class Acidimicrobiia; order Acidimicrobiales; family Bog-793; genus DATCDR01. Next base: position 10,947 of record DATCDR010000248.1, read on the forward strand.
CACCAAGCTCGTCTTCCTCCTCGAGCAGTACGCCAAGGACCCAAGCGTCGATTACCGCTTCGCCACCCTCGAGACATGGATCGCTTGGAATCTCTCTAAAGGATCGCTGCACGTCACCGACGCCACGAATGCAGCGGTCACTGGACTCGTTACGAGCGACGCCAGCGGATGGGACGTGGCGCGATGTGGCGAGCTTGGAATCGACCCGACGATGCTGCCTGCGATCGTCGACTCCTCCGGTGTCCTCGGCGAGGCATCCGCGCTACTCGGCTCGCCCGTAATCGCCGCGCTCATCGGGGACCAGCAGGCATCCCTCGTCGGACAGGGCTGCATCGCTGCAGGCACGGCCAAGGTGACCTTCGGGTCAGGCGGCATGCTCGACTGCTGCGTCGGCAACGCGCGCCCCGCCTTCGAGACGAGGGGCGCGGCCGGCACCTTCCCGATCGTCGCTCGCCAGATCGCCGGCCAGCGCACGTGGGGCATCGAGGCGATTCTCCTTGCTGCTGGCACCTGCGTCGACTGGCTGAGAACCGGCCTCGGCCTCATCGACACAGTCGAGGAGAGCGATGCACTCGCGGCGTCGGTGCGCGACAGCGGTGGCGTGCAGTTCGTCCCTGCCTTTGGCGGTCTAGGGACCCCGGTATGGGACTTCGGTGCGAGAGGAGTTCTGGTCGGGCTCGACGCCTCGACGGGAAAGGCCGAGATCGTCCGTGCGGTACTCGAGGGTGTGGCGAACGCCGGAGCTGACCTTGTCGAATCAGTCGAAGCGGACAGCGGCCTCATGATCGACGAGCTCAAGGTCGACGGTGGCATGGCAGCCAACGACACCTTCGTCCAGCTCCTTGCTAATGCCACACACCGGTCGATCGCAAAGAGCTCGCTGCTCGATGCTACGTCGAGGGGTACAGCGTTTCTTGCCGGTCTCGCCGACCGGACATGGTCCTCGCTCGAGGAGACAGCTGCGCTTGTGAAGCCACAAGCGGTGGTCGAGCCAACCAGGAGAGTCGATCGTGAGCGTTGGCACGACGCGCGCGCGCGAGCGCTCGGTGTGGTGCCCTTCCTCTCCGCGCTCGAGTTTTAAGGGCCCGCTAGCCGAGCTCGCCGCCGCCTACTGAGACCGACGACGAGATGCCAAGCGCCGAGCTCGCAGCAGAGATAGCGCCATCGAGCGTCTCGAGGGTAACGCCGACCGGGAGGGTGATGTTCAGACGTAGCACGTAGCCACTCCGCCCGTCGCGCTCGAGCAGCCGGGAGGAGAGGTCGACGATGTTTCCGCCAACAGAAGCTATTGCCTCGGCGATTCCAGCCACGATACCAGGGCGATCGGCCCCATCTACGACGATCGAGAACCACTCGCCGCTAGAGGAGGGAGCAATCTCTTCTGGCAACGGTCGCACGACAACGAAGAGGTTGAGCTCTTCAGCTACGCGCTCGAGAGCGCCTTCGATGTGTCCGCCATCAGATATCCCTGGAGCGTCGAGGATGACGACGATCGCGGACTGGCCGCGAAGAATGTTCATCCGTGAGTCCTCGAGGTTCACTCCTATCGAGGCGAGCGCGTTCGACAGACCTGCGATGATTCCGGGACGGTCCTTGCCTACGGTGTGAAGCGAGAAGCGGGCCATGCCAAACCGTACCGCCAACTCTGGTGACGGCGCGACGGGCCTACGTAGCTTCGGTGGCCGTTCCGTCCCCGTCGCCGACTCTGCTCAGTCTCGGCAAGAGCTCGTCCACTCGCTGGCGCGCGCCGTGGATCCGCCGATCGAGCTCTTCGACGATCTCGATCGCGCGACGAAATCGCGACTCCAACAAGTCGACGTCGATCAAGCCCTGATCGAGCTCACCAATGATGGTATCGAGCTCCGCCGCGGCCTCCGCGTAACCAAGCTCGGCCACTGCCACCTCTGGGCTCTCGTCCTCTACGAGGCTCATCTCGCTCCGCCCTTCTCGTCTCGAAGCGTCGATTCGGTGACCACAGCAGTGATCTCGCCGTCAGCGAGTCGAGTGATCACCACGTCATCGGGCCCCGCATCAGTGGCCGATCGAAGAAGACGGCCAGAGCTCAGACGCGTCAAGCTCCAGCCACGCTCGAGTTGTCGGCGCGGATCGAAGGCCCGCAGCACCTGGGCTCGGCGTTCGAGCGCGGTCTCTCCGGTCGCGACAGCTCGTTCACCGGCTCGCGAAAGCAGCGCCGTCGAGGTCGTCAGGTGGCTTCGTGAGCGTGCAACCGTTTCGCTCGCCATCACGCCGAGCCGCGCGGCAACGAGGTCGACGTCGCGTGCGCGCCGCTCGAGTTGGTAGCGAGCTGCGGTCGAGAGACGCTCGCGCGCCGACGTCACGCGGTGGCCCTGCGCCTCGAGGCGTGCCCGAGCGAGCCCCGCCGCGGTCGAGATCCGCCTCTCTATCTCTTCCCAGTACGTCGAGACCCGTGCGACGATGGCCTCGCCGCACGCGGTAGGCGTGATGAACGCGAGGCCTGCCACCTCATCGGCAACCGATCGATCACCGGTGTGGCCGATGCCTGTCCAGACCGGGAACGGAGCGGTGGCAATCGCGCGAGCAACTGCTTCGGCATCGAAAGCAGCCAGGTCGCCTCTCGCGCCACCACCGCGAATCACGACCGCGAGGTCAGGCTCGAAGTCGGCAAGGCGACCGAGCGCCGCCGCGATCTTTGCAGGCGCCTCGCTTCCTTGAACCAACGTGGCCTCGACCTGGAGCACGAAGGCGAAACCCGATCGCTCCAGCTCACCGATGAAGTCATGGTGTGCCTCGGTACCTGGGCTCGTGACGACTCCGATCCGTAGCGGCACGATCGGAACGAGATGCGCCGCGTTGGCGCGCAACAACCCCTCGCTCTCAAGCATCAGAAGTAGGCGACGCCGCGCAGCGGCTATGCCACCGAGCAGGGCTTCGATGTCGAGGGCCGTGAGCGTGAACTGCAGCTTCGATGCACCCTCCCAGACGCCGACCTTGCCACGCACCCGAACGACGCGCCCAACCTGGAGGTCGACGCCGGCGGCATTGAGCGCCTGCGCGACTGCCGGCCAGTCTCGAGACCAGCAGACGACCTGAAGCTGCTGTGCAGACTGCTTGCCTGCCTGATCACCACCGTGATCGCCGAGCTCAAGGTAGTGATGCCCGCGCGACTCACGAATGCTCCGGATCTCTCCGGTCACCCAGACCTCGTCGGTGAACTCACTACGAAGTGCGTGACGAATTCGTGCGTAGAACTCCGCAATCGAGAGCGACTCGCCCTCGCTCAGACCCGTGTCATCGCCCTGGCCAGATTCGTCGACCTCGAAGTCGACATCACTCGGGGACGACGCTGTCTCAGTGGCCAGCGACGTCAGGTGGGCGCCGCGGCTCGGATGCCAATTCGTCGACCGCGTGCCTGCTCCGTCAGCTGACCCGTTGCTCTCCAGCGCCTGGGATCGGTCCGTTTCTGGCTCGTCGCGCTTGGTCGCCACCGCTTGTACCTTGGCAATACGCGCCAAGAGCTCGTCGGTGCTTGGCGAGGCGTCGTCGAACACCTCTTTGCCGGTGCGCCGGCTTCGCTTCTTCGACGGGATCGTCGCCTCTATCGCCACCTCAAAATCGAAGCGCAGCTCCTCAGAGGGACTCATCAGCCTGAAGGTTAGCTACGGAGCGGTGCCGTTCTCGCGCACCAGGCCATATTCGGTGCGAGACTGTCAGCCGGCGAGTCGGCCGGATGGTCGCGGTGCGCCAGCGATGGTGCGCTGAGGAAGGTCGGGGCTCCAAAGAGCAGGGTGCTCGCTAACGGCGAGTCGGGGTGACCCGCAGGAAAGTGCCACAGAGAACAGACCGCCGATGGCCGCAAGGCACAGGTAAGGGTGAAACGGTGCGGTAAGAGCGCACCAGCGGACAGGGCGACCTGGCCGGCTTGGCAAACCCCACCCGGAGCAAGGTCAAACGCGAGACGGGTTGCTCGCCCTATGTCTCCAGGTAGACCGCATAGATGGATGGCCATCCCTCGGGAAACCGAGGACAGAACCCCGCCTATAGGCCGACTCGCCACACGTACCAGCTCAACCGCCGATAATTGGCCGTTGAGCTGGTACTTTTCTGACCCTCCTTGACCGCTGCCGACCACTGTTCGCGATGCTTCCGCGTCAGTTTCGCGTCAGATCACAAGGGCCGTATTGACGGTAAGCAACGCGTTGCTGGGATAGCGGTGACCTCCGATCCTCGCCGTCGATGTGATGCTGCGCACTGCG
>DATCDR010000249.1:0-13414 GCA_036510575.1 Acidimicrobiales bacterium
TCCCTCCGAAGAGGCTTTTGACACCCCGCTCGGCCCGTCGCCTCTCGGCGGCGAACTGGGGTCTGCTACTGGGCTCTCCGGCGATTACCCAGGTGGGACTTGCACCCACTGGTCTGGTCCAGCTTTCAGGACGCAACATGGCCGCCAGCCTAATGGGGATCGACCATTTCACCTTTTGAATAGGCGCGGCCGCTTTGAATAGGTGCGGCCGCTCAACGGGGCCACCGCTCGTTATCCGAGGTGTTAGTTCGAGTTACCGCTTTGTCGACTCTTTCGAGCCGAAAGCGCCTCGGCTACGACCTTCCCGTTTGCCCGACCCTGGGTAGCACGCATCACCTGGCCCAAGAAGAACTGCGTGACCTTTTCATCGCCGGCGAGAAATCGATCCCACTCACTTTGGTGCTCGGCAATGATGCCGTCAAGCACTTCGTCGATCGCGCCCGTTGCAAGTGCCTCGTAGCCGAGCGACTTCGCGATCTCTGCTGGCTCCCCGCCGTGGGAGAGCATCTCGGCAAGGACAGCCTTGGCCTGCGTCGCTGTCAGCGATCCGGCACTCTCGAGCTTGATCAGCGAAGCAAAGGAGTGTGCATCGAGCGCAGCTGCTGCTTCTGGCTCTGCGGCGGCCTCATTCGCCGCCCTCGTCAGGGCCAGCCGGAAGTCCGCGCCATCGGCGTGGGCCTCGAGCACGAGCGCATCGAGACCGAGCTCGACGACGGTCGCGATCGGCTCAGTGGGAACGGCCCCGTCGGTCGCGAGCTGAGCAAGGCGGCGGCGGCGCTCGGCAGGCAGCACACCGAGAGCAGCGCGCACGGATTCGACGAGCTCTGGACTCGGTACGAGCGGAACGAGGTCGGGCTCTGGAAAGTAGCGATAGTCGTTCGCCTCCTCCTTCGAGCGCATCGAGGAGGTGCGGCCCTCGTGCTCGTTCCAGTGACGGGTCTCCTGCACGACCTTCTCACCGCCATCTACGAGGGCGACCTGGCGCCTCGCCTCGTAGTCGATTGCCCGCCCGAGCGACCTGAGCGAGTTGAGGTTCTTGACCTCACAGCGGGTGCCAAGCGTCGTAGATCCGACCTCGCGCACCGAGACGTTCGCATCGACTCGAAGCGAACCCTCCTCCATCCTGCCGTCGGATGCTCCAGAAGCGACGAGCACGCCGCGAAGCTCGAGAACGTAGGCCCGTGCCTGGTCGGCTGAGGTGATGTCGGGCCTGCTCACGATCTCGACGAGCGGTACGCCTGCTCGGTTGTAGTCCACGAGCGAGTAGTCCGCGCCTTGGATCCGGCCACCTCCACCGATGTGGGTGGACTTACCAGTGTCCTCTTCCATATGCGCCCGCTCGATCCCGACGCTCGACCCGTCAGGAAGCTCGAGAAAGCCGTTCGAGTTGATCGGCTCGTCGTACTGCGAGATCTGGTAGTCCTTCGTCTGGTCGGGATAGAAGTAGTTCTTGCGGTGGAAGATCGACGGATTGACGGTGCAGTTGAGTGCGAGACCGATCCTCATCGCGTACTCGACCGCTCGCTCATTCAACACCGGGAGCGAGCCCGGGAGCCCCATGCAGACCGGGCAGATGTTGGTGTTCGGGAGCGAGCCGAAGTGGTTCGCACAGCCGCAAAAGAGCTTCGTCTCAGTGGCGAGCTCGCAGTGGACCTCGAGGCCGACGACGATCTCATACTGCTTCCCGGAAGCCCCGACGAGATCGGTCGCGCTCATCTGGCCACGCTCTCTGGCAGGCCGATCGGCGCTCCCACACCTATCGGCGCTGCGGACTCGAGTACCGCCGCGACCCGGAACATGACCACCTCGCGAAGGGCCGGAGCGAGAATCTGGACCCCTACAGGAAGCTGATCCTCGCCGAGCGCGAAGGGGACCGACATCGCTGGATGACCCGCCAGATTCGACGGGATCGTGTACAGGTCTGACAGGTACATCGCTAGCGGATCGGACTTCTCGCCGAAGCGGAATGCGACACCTGGCGTTGTCGGTCCTATGAGCACATCGAAGTCCGAATAGGCGCGGGCGAAAGCCTCGCTGATCAACGTACGAACGCGCTGGGCCTGCGCGTAGTAGGCGTCGTAGTAGCCGGCCGAGAGGGCGAAAGTCCCGAGCATGATCCGCCGCTTCACTTCGGCGCCGAAGCCCGCGGCGCGGGTCTTCGAGTTCATCTGCTCGACGTCGTCGGCATCGACGCGAAGGCCGTAGCGAACGCCGTCGTAACGGGAAAGATTCGAGGAGGCTTCCGCAGGCGCTATCACGTAGTACGACGCCAGACCGTCTAGAAGTGCAGGGATAGCGACATGATCGACCAATGCCCCTGCTGCGCTGAGTGCCGACGCGGCATCGCCTACTGCTCGCCTGGTGGCGGTGCTGGCGTCGGTGAGAAAGTCGTCGATGACACCGACGCGTAGGCCGGATATCCCCTCTTCAAGCGACTCGACCAGCTTGGGCGCTGGCCGGTCGATCGAGGTCGAGTCCAAACGATCGTGACCGGCCAGCACCTCGAGGAGCAATGCGGCGTCAGCGACCGAGACCGCGAACGGGCCGATCTGGTCGAGCGAGCTCGCAAACGCGATCAGGCCGTAACGAGAGACGAGTCCGTAGGTGGGCTTCACCCCGACCACCCCGCAAAGCGAAGCGGGCTGGCGAATCGAGCCCCCGGTGTCGGAGCCGACCGCCAGGGGGACGAAGCCTGCCGCAACCGCAGCAGCTGATCCTCCCGATGAGCCGCCAGGAACCCGATCGAGGGCCCAGGGGTTGCGAGTCGGGCCAAAGGCCGAGTTCTCCGTCGAAGAGCCCATTGCAAACTCGTCGAGGTTCGTCTTCCCAACCGCGATCGCCCCCGCCGCGGTTAGTTTGGCGACGACCGTCGCGTTGTACGGCGGTATCCAGCCCGCAAGTATCTGACTCGAGCACGTCGTTGGAACCCCGATGGTGCAGAGATTGTCCTTCAAGGCGATCGGCACCCCGGCAAGTGACCCGGGATCCTCGCCGCGTGCGATTGCGGCGTCGAGCGCATCTGCGCGCTCGAGCGCGGATTCCTCGGTAACGAGCAGAAATGCATGGAGCGCTCCGTCGCCCTCGCGTATCGCGCGAAGCGCGCCCTCGACGGCGGATCGGGCACTCTGCTCTCCGGCGCGAACAGCAGTCGCGATCTCGATCGCGCTCACGGGGCCTCGCCCAGAATGCTCGGCACCTTGAACTTGCCGTCTTCGGTCGCAGGGGCACTTGCGAGCACGACGTCGCGGTCAAGTGATGGCACGACAACGTCTTCGCGAAGCACATTCGAGAGCTCGAGCGGATGTGACGTCGGCCGAACGCCCGTCGTGTCGAGGCGGCGAAGTGCCGCCACGTGGTCGATGACCGACGAGAGCTGTGCGGCGAATAGCGTCGTCTCTTCCTCGGTCAGGTCCAGTCGTGCGAGCTTGGCGACATAGATGACCTCGTCGCGGCCGATGGTCTCGCTCATAGCGGTACAACCACCTTTTTCATGAAATCGATCGTCTCACTCGCGATGAGCTCAGCGTCGTAGTCGAGCGTCGCGACGTGGTGGCTCTGCTCGAGCATGATCCTCGTGACTGACGCTCCCAACGCCCCCTCGAGAAAGTCCCCGGTGCTCGGCGGGACCACGTGGTCGATCCTGCTCGTAAACAGCAACACCGGCGAGGTGATCTGGGCCAGACGGCCGCCGAGCTCGGCAACACCCTCCATCGTCGAGAGCAGCGGCGCAATCGGTGTCTCGTTGTAGCCGCCCTCGTAGTTCCCGGGCTTGGCAACGTCGCTCCCGATTGAGGGGAACGAAAAGCTCCCTCCAGCATGCGCAGCACGCAGCAGGTCCAAAAAGCTCGGGGCTGGCGGTTCGGCGAGCGGGTTGATCAACACGACGCCTGCCAGCTCGGGGTGTCGTGTGGCCAGATCAAGCGCCAGCGCTCCGCCCATCGAGAGACCGACGACCACGATCGCCGTCGTGCGCCTCGCCAGCAGCTTGTAGGCGTCTTCGACCGCGTTGACGAAGTCGGAGAAGCTCTTCGTAGCGAGATCACCAGGCGTCGTCGCATGGCCTGGAAGGAGCGGCAGCTCAACGGCGAAGCCCGCAAGTGCGATCGCATCGGCGAGGGATCGCATCGAAGAAGGCGTGCCGGTGAACCCGTGCAGCACAAGTGCGCCTGTCGGTCCACCTGGCGCGGAGAAGGTATCTCGCCGATCTGGCATTCCACGATGCTAGCTGTGCTCCATCGCGCCATCAGGCGGCGCGAAGCGCATGCACTTAGGTACGCTTCGCCCATTCGCCCTGCGCACACGCCTGTATGGGCCCTACTAACGGAGGCCATCTGATGGCGACTTACGCGTTCCTTAGTCCCGAGTGGATCGGGGCCGCGCGTGCGCTCCGGTCGGAGTTCGCGACCGACGCCGAGATACCTGCTTCGACGATGCGGATGAACCTCACCGTTGAGGAAGTCCCCTACGGCGAAGGAGTCGTGGAGGCCCACGTCGACACCACCGCAGGGCTCGTCGAGATCGAGCTCGGCCACATCGACCCAGCCGACGTGAAGGTCACGCTCGACTTCGACACCGCACGTGCGGTGCTCATCGACAACAACGCGGAGATCGCGATGGCTGCCTTCATGGCGGGCAAGGTCCGCGTCGAGGGCGACATGACCAAGCTCCTCGCATACCAGTCGATGCCAGCAACCAAGGCCCAGCTCGAGGTCACCGCCGCGCTGCGGGAGATCACCAGTTCCTAAGGGCTCAAGGCGCTAGCTCGGGAGCTCGCCAGCTTCGAGCAGCTTCTCGAAGCCCTCCTCGTCAAGAATCGGGATGTTGAGCTCGGTTGCCTTCGTGAGCTTCGACGCTCCTGGGTCGGCGCCGACCACCACGGCGAAGGTGCTCTTCGACACTGAGCCGGGCGACTTCCCGCCACGCTCGAGAATCGCCGCCTCGGCACTCTCTCGAGTGAAGCCGGTGAGCGTCCCGGTCACCACCACGGATTTACCGACGAGAACAAGTGCCTGAAAGCCACCCTCGCCTGCTCGTGGGTGCAACGAGGCGAAACTCACCCCTGCCGCTTTTAGGTCGGCGACGAGGGCACGGTTTCCCTCCGTAGCGAAGAACGCGGTAAGGCTCTCCGCGATCACCGAACCCACTCCCTCAATTGCTGCGAGATGGGCCGGTGACGCCGACGCGAGATCATCGAGCGAGGTGAACGCCGCACTGAGCGCGCCCGCCACGGTCGGACCTACGTGACGGATGGAGAGGGCGATGAGCAGACGCTGCAGCCCTTGGGACTTCGAACGGTCGATCGCCGCGAGGAGATTGCCTGCCGAGATCTTGCCGAAGCCCTCCATCCCAGCGATTGCTGCCTCATCGAGGCGGTAGAGGTCGACGACCTCGCGGATCATTCCCGCCTTCACGAACAGCTCGACCCGACTCTCGCCGAGTCCTTCGATATCCATGGCTGCGCGCGAGGAAAAGTGGGCGATACGTTGCACCCGCTGCGCAGGGCACTCCGCGTTCACGCAGTAGGTATCGCTCTCGCCGTCTAGCCGGACGAGCCCCTCGCCACATGACGGGCACGTCTTTGGAAACTCCCAGGGCACCGAAGATGCAGGGCGGGCCGCAAGAACCGGGGCGACCACCTCAGGGATCACGTCGCCCGCCTTGTGGACGAGCACAGTGTCGCCAGGTCGAAGGTCCTTTGCTCGAACCTGGTCCTCGTTGTGCAGACTCGCCAGGCTGACCGTCGATCCGGCGATGACGACTGGCGTCAGCTGTGCGAACGGGGTCGCTCTCCCCGTTCGGCCGATCGAGACCATGATGTCTTCGAGCAGCGTGGTGCGCTCCTCGGGTGGGAACTTGTAGGCGATCGCCCAACGAGGGGCGTGGCTCGTCTGGCCGAGGCGCTCCTGGAGGGCCACCCCATCGACCTTAATGACAACGCCGTCGATCTCGTAGTCGAGCTCGTGGCGTCGATACTCGGTCTCTGCACAGAACCGGACAAGCGACGCGATCTCGTGTGCACGACGGATCTCGGGGTTGACGACGAAACCGGCCTCTGCCATGAATGCCAGTCGGGCAGCCTGGGTGCCAAGCGAGTCGAGCAACTCCGCCGACGTCGACTCGAGCTGGCCTACCTGGTAAGCGAAGAACTGCAGTGGGCGAGAGGCCGTGACGCCTGGATCCTTCTGGCGGAGCGAACCGGCTGCGGAGTTCCGGGGGTTGGCGAACAGACGAAGGCCCGCCGCTTCTTGAACTCGGTTCAGCTCATTGAAGGCCGCGATCGGCAGATAACATTCGCCACGCACCTCGAGCACCTCAGGCATTCGCCCATCGGCGAGGGAGAGACGCGTCGGCACGGACTTGATCGTCTGCACGTTCGCCGTGACGTCCTCACCAACTGCTCCGTCACCTCGCGTTGCTGCGGTGACGAGCTCGCCGTCGCGATAGACGAGCGCGAGCGCGAGGCCGTCGATCTTCGGCTCACAGACGTAGGCGATCGTCGACTGGCTCCCCGCCCCGGTGGCCACCTGGCGCTCCACCCGTTCCGCCCAGGCACCGAGTTCTTCTGCAGAGAACACGTTGTCGAGGCTCATCATCCGAAGCGAATGGACCACCTGGTCGAAGCCTGAGGCGGGAGGAGCTCCGACAACCGCGCTCGGTGACGACGCCACGACGAGCTCGGGGTGGGCCTTTTCGAGCTCGTGTAACTGTGCGATCAAGACGTCGTATTCGGCGTCGGCGATCTCGGGGTCGTCGTCTTGGTGGTAGCGACGTGCGTGGTACTCGATCAGGTCCCGGAGGGCCGAAATGGCCGCAGCGGGGTCGTCATCGCCCGACGAAGCGGCGGTGACGCTCATCGCGCCACAGCCGAGCCGTACACCTCGTCTCCGAGGTACCACGCGACGAGCTGGCCCGGAGCGACGCGCCGTTCCGGCTCGTCGTAGGCGACGTGGCGTCCAAGCAGCGTCCCAGCTCGTCCCCGACCATGGGCAGAGACCTGGACCGTGACGCGGGCGCCTTCGGGAAGGGGTGTCGCGATGACCATCGGATCACCGAGGTCGACGCCGTCGATGAGCAGGTCTCGCTCCTCGCCAATCCGCACGGTACGTGCCGCGACGTCCACTGAAATCGCGTAGCGACGCTCGCCGTCGGCGACGCCGAGCCCACGACGCTGCCCAACGGTGACGAGCTCGACGGCGTCGGTCATGCCGAGGTGTTCGCCACTGCGGTAGTCGAGCAACGCCCCTTCGTGGAGTTCGATGCGCTCGCTAAGAAAGTCGTGCCTGGCGCTGCCCGTAGTGCGCGAGGCGATGAAGCAGACGTCCTGGCTGTCGGGCTTTGCCCAGGTCCGAAGCCCAAGATCTGAGGCGTGCTCGCGCACCTGTGCCTTTGTCATCTCGCCGATCGGAAGATGCAACGCGGCACGAGCGCGCTCGTCCAAGACGGCGAGAACATACGACTGGTCCTTCGCGTCGTCTCGGCCCCTGCCAATACGCACCTCCGAGCCCGTCCGCACGACGCGGGCGTGGTGCCCCGTCGCGATGGCGTCAAAGCCCAATCGAGCGGCTCGCGACAAGAAGGCGTCGAATTTGAGGTGACGGTTGCACTCCACGCACGGGTTCGGCGTTTTGCCGGTCGCGTGCTCGTTGGCGTAGGCATCGACCACGTGATGGTCGAACTCGGCCGTGAAGTTGAAGACGTGGTGCTCGATGCCGAGGTGATCACAGACGCGCCTGGCGTCGGTAACGTCAGCGATCGAACAGCAGCCCGAGTCGCTCGTTCCGCCCCAGAGCTTCATCGTCGCACCGACGACCTCGTGGCCGGCCTCTTTCTCGAGCGCGGCCGCGACCGATGAATCCACGCCTCCCGACATCGCGACGAGTACCCGCATCTCTAGATTCTCGCCGACTCCGAAGCGGCGAGCGACAACACCGTCGCTCGGATCAACGAGATGGCTTCGTCGATCTCCTGCGATGTCGTCGACCAGCCGAGCGAGAATCGAACTGAGCCCTCGATCTCGGCTTCGGCGAGCCCCATGGCGAGGAGGACGTGACTTGGCAAGAGCGCCCCGGACGCGCACGCCGCCCCTGCTGATGCCTCGACCCCTGCCTTGTCGAGCATCATCAACAGCTCCTCGGTGGCCACCCCGCTGAAGTTCATGGGCAGGATCGAAGAAACTCGAGCCGAGCGGTCCACGTTGACCGTCGCCAAAGAGCCCGCGAGCGCATCCTCGAGGCGATCGCGAAGCTCGCGAACGCGTTCGACAATCGAGGCCCGCCTTCGTCCCCACTCCGACGCAGCGGCTCCGGCCGCGACGATTCCTGCGAGATTCTCGGTCCCTGCTCGAAGCTCGGCCTCCTGGGCGCCGCCGAGTTGCAGCGGCGAAAGCCTCGCCCGGGCCCGGTCGCGGACCGCCAATGCGCCGACTCCAGTTGGGCCGCCGAATTTGTGTGCAGAGATCGAGACCATGTCGAACCCGGCAGTCGCTGCCGCGACGTCGATCCACGGCGCCGCCTGCACCGCATCGCAGTGCAAGAGCGCACGCGGTGCAAGCTCGCGGGCGAGCGCGACAACCGCGTCGAGCGGTTCGATCGTTCCTACCTCGTTGTTCACCGCCATCACCGAGATCAGGCTCACCTCGTCGTCGAGGAGCTCCGCGAGGTGGGCGAGATCGACGAGGGCGTTGGCGTCCACCGAACAGAGCCGTGCGTGTCGCCGCTCTGCTGGGAGCAGTACCGCGTGGTGCTCGACGGCCGACACCACGACAGCACCGTCGTCGGAGGTTCCGGTGATGGCCAAGTTGTCTGACTCTGTGCCTCCGGAGGTGAAGATGAGCTCACCTGGGGCACAGCCGAGAAACTCCGCAACCGTGTCCCTGGCGTCGTCGATCGCCCGGCGCGCGGCACGCCCCTTCGCGTGCGGCGATGAGGGATTCGCGTGCGATCCGCCGAGGAACGGCAGCATCGCTTCGATCGAGCCAGGCAGCATCGGAGTGGTCGCGGCGTGATCGAGATAGATACCTGCCCCGGCGCGACGTCGGGTCTCAAGATAGGTAGCAGGCAGCTTCATCTCCGATGAGCGAGGCAAGGTCGGGCGCAGGTCCACTACTTAGCACTCCAACCCCCGCCGAGGCCTTGGCAAGCGCCGCCATCGCGGCGAGGGGGCGATGGTGCGCGAACTCCGCTGAAAAAAAGGCCGTCGTCAACGCCGAGACGAGATCGAAGTCGGCCAGATCCGCCGTGCCAGTGTAGGGCGGCAAATGATCCCCGCTTTCCAGCGTCAGGAACCACTTGTCGCTCTCGGGGATCGCTCGGTAGAGCTCGGTCGACTCCTCAGGAGGATTACAGCGATCCGTCGCCGACTGGGCCACGAGCAACGCTGCGCCGGCGAGCTCGCGATTGCTCGACGTGGAAGCGACCGGCGCGAGCAGCGATCCAGAGAGCGCCGCCACAGCGACGTAGTGCAACCCGGCGTAGGCGTACCGACTCTCATAGCCGAGTGCGGTCACGGAGGCGGCGCCATCGGACTGGCCAGCGAGTGCCACGTCACCTTTCTCGATGAGGCCTTTCACGAGCTCACAACCCACACCACTCGATGAAGCGAGCAGCAAGTGCTGGGTAGTGAAGCCGACGTCGGCTGGCTGATTGATGATGTCGGCTTCGGTGTCGAGGTTGCCCTGGCGCTTGATCGCAAGGGAGTTCGTGTCCGGGAACCAGATCGCCGCCACGACCATCCCCGCTCGCACCCACGCGTCGAGCAGCTTGGAGTACTCATCTGGCGTCGTTTCGTATCCGGGTGCGAACACCACGAGCGGGAAGGGACCGTACCGGCGAGCCGGATTGGCGGCCTGGGTCTCAATGCGGCCTGCGACAGGCGATGTCGTCGGATAGCGAATCTCTGTTACGAGCGTCCTGCCTGCGGTATCGGCTCGCGTCGCGAAGTCCTCGGTCGCCCGAGATGCATCGAAAAACGTGCAGCTCTCAATTCCAACGGAGTAGTGGACCGTCTTCTGTTTGGTCTCCACGCCGGCCGCATGACCGGGCTTGGTAGCTCGGATAGCCACCGTAGTCAGCACCACTGCGCCAAGGACGACGAGCAGCGTCACGATCCTCCGGCCCGCTCGCGCCCGATGAGGCGCTAACGCCAGCGTCGCAGGCCCGGCGTCACTACGGCTGGCTCTTTTGCGCCCCGCCGAAGCGTTCGTCGGCGCGGCGTCGTCCGTCACGTACTCGACGGTAGACGACTGATGCTGCGAGGTGGCGGCGAAGAGGCACCGAAAAGGAGCCGATCAGGGCTGGGCGAGCATCACCACGACCGCGACGGCGAAGCAGACCGTCGTCACCGACGCGCCTGTAAAACAGCGGGTCGCCACCGAGTCGAGCTCTACTCGGCTCTGGTCCGCGCCGAGGTGATCGGGCTCGTCCTGGCTCAGCGCCAGCATTCCCTGGAGTTTGTGCTCAGCTGGCCAGACCACAGTCGCCGCGACGATCGCGGCGACTGCCCAACAGCCAAGACCGATCCAGGGATAGGCGAGATGAGCGTCTTGCCCGTGCTGCGCAACGAGTAGGCAGCCGCCTAGAATTGGAACCGCAACGATGGTCGCAGAGGCCAAGTTGTGCCCGGGTCGGAAGAATCGTCGGAGCGTCTCACTCGAGAACGGATCCCTCGAGCTTCGTACCGCCTGGGCGTAAGCACCCGTCGCCGCAAGTGCACCGAAGCCGATAAGTGCGCAGAGGGCATGGGCGAGAATAAGGCAAACGTAGCCAGCGCTCATATTCTCATCCCACACTAGTTCCCTGGTCGGTGAGTAGCCTGAGCAGCGGTGGAGCACAATAACTTGGAGATTTCTTGAATCAGCTGCGACTGGATCCGCTCTCAGGCCGGTGGATCGCTGTAACCAACGAACGACGCGACCCGGATGCGATATTTGCCCCCCGAGCGCTCTACGACGAGGACCAACGCGACGACTGTCCGTTCTGTCCCGGCAACGAGGGCCTGACACCTCCTGCACTCGAGACCTACGGCAGCGACGGCAAGTGGGTCGCACGAGTCGTGCCCAATCTCCACCCGGCGTTTGAGGGCTCGCGACCCTTCGTCGTCGACCACAAGGGGCCGGTGTTCTCCGAAGCACCGGCGAGCGGTATCCACGAGGTCGTCGTCTTCTCCCCAGAGCACAACCTGTCGTGGTCGAGCTTCTCCGACGAACAGTGCGCGATCGTCATGACCACGCTTCGGGATCGGATCCGGGTGCACCAAGACACGCCGGGGCTTCGCTACTCACAAGCGATCGTGAACTCCGGCACCGATGCCGGATCCTCCATCGAGCACCCGCATGGCCAGCTTCTCGGCATCCCGTTCGTGCCGCGTGAGCTCGTCGACGAGCAGGGCAGCTTTACCCGATTCGCCGGGGGCTGCCTCCTCTGCACGGCAAGCGCCTACGAGGAGCGCTCCGGCTATCGCATCGTCGACGCCGCCGACCACGCAGTCGTCTACTCGCCCTTTTGGGCAGGCTCCCCCTACGAGATGCTCGTCGTGCCGCGCACGCACGACACGCACCTGCACACAGCGAGCGCTGAGGCACTCGCTGGCGTCGGGGAGGCGATCAGAGACGGGCTTGCGGCGCTTCGCCATGAACGCGGTGAGGTCGCCTACAACGTCGTCTTCCACGCCGCGCCATACCGAGCGACCGCGCCGTTCCACTGGCACGCGCACATTCTTCCGAAGATGACCACCAGGGCAGGATTCGAGCTCGGCACCGGCGTCTACATCAACGTGATCGGCCCCGAGCAGGCAGCCGACGAGCTTCGCGCCGGCCTCGCCAAGGTTCGTAGCAGCTAGGCGAGCTCGTAGCGCTCGGCTCGGAGCACGACGAAGTGCGTGAGCAGCTGGTCGCGGATCGCGCCCGTCGTCGGCAATAACCGACCGATCGGGTCAACTTCGAGGTAGCCGCGAAGAAACGATCCCTGGTTCCGTCGCGTCCAGGCATGGGCTAGCGGCTGTGCATAGGGTCGCTCCGCCGAGGGCCGGAGCCGGAGCGCCTCGTTCGCGACCTCCCGGAGGGCGAAGAACATGTCGGCGACGTCCTCGAGCGGTGAGCCGATCTGCTCGATCACCGATCCAGTCGCCCCCGTCATCGCAAACATCGGGTCGTCACCGAAGCCGGAGATAATCCACCCACCGTCGGTGCGCATCACCCGACGGAGATGGAAGTCACCATGCAGGCGGATCGCTCGACCCCAGACCTCATCGGACCACAGCGCCGAAGCAGCGGCGAGCGGTTCGAGCGCCGATCGGGGCGGGAGCGCGACGTCGCCGAAGGCGTCGGCGAGGGCGAGGTGGAGCCGGGCCGCTGTCTGACCGAGCCGCCGCATTTCGAAGGCGATATCACCGCCGGCGGCGGCTGCAACCTCGTCGGCCGAGCCCCCTGTTTCGACGGAGCGAAAGCCCGCTTCATCCTCGGTCTCGTTCACATAGGCGAGCAGGTCGCGAAGCGACGTCAGCGCGAGCAACCTGCCTTCGAGCGCGGAGGGGAGAAACTCCCTGATCAGCGCGAGGTCGACCCCGCCCTCGCTCCAAAGTGCGACCGGCGAGATGATCGCGTTGAATCCGACGGTGTCGAGCCCGAACAGGACCGTCGACTCGGCGCGCTCGCCCGGCTCGAGAACGCGGTAACACTTCATGAAGAGGCGCTCGTCGAAGACGAACGAGGTATGACTAAGCAGCGAGGCGACCGGCCGAACCCTGCCGGCATTCTCGCGTCCGCTCGTTGCGATGCCAAGGATCCGCCTGCAGCACTCGTCGTCGGCGAGCGCGTCATAGGCGAGGTACGAGTCGCCGCCGACGTCGATCGGCCCGAACAGCGCCGCCTCCTCGTTTCGCAGCGCGCCGACGAGCGTGGTCGGCGCACGCACTCCCGCAAAGAGCTGCAACCGGTGCGCGCCCTTCGTGAACACGAGTCGAAAAAGCGCCGGGTCCTCCTCGGCGAGTATCTCGATCGACTCACAGACCAACGGGCCCTTGTCCCCAGCGGTGGCCTGGAGGAACCAGCCCTGGCGCTCGAGGTATCTGGAGGCGAGTTCGACGAGCACGTCGCTGTCGAGGTTCATCGCTCTGCTCGCAGCTCGAGCCAGTAGAACCCACGGGGACCGATCGTGATCGAATACCCGGCAGAGGAGATCATCGGGAACTCGACGCGTCCGAGCATCTCAATCGGCCGAAGCCCCTCGAAGTGCCCGAGTGAGAGCTCGGTCGACTGCGCGAAGCGCGAGAGGTTCAAAACGCACAACACGATGCTTGGCTCGATGTCGTCGGCAGCACGCGTGGTTCGCAGGTAGACGAGGATCGACGGGTTGTTGGCGGGCAGCACTTCGAGATCCCCTTGGGCGAAGACCGGATACTGGCGACGGACACGAAGCAT
>DATCDR010000250.1:0-14713 GCA_036510575.1 Acidimicrobiales bacterium
CGTCGCCTTCGAGATCGACGGGATCGACCTATACCACCAGCGGGGATGGTCGGTGCTCGTGCACGGCGTCCTTCGCCAGGTCGAGGCTGATCGGGAATTACTGGCCGTGCACTTCGATTCGGACACGTGGATTGCCGAGGGCCGTACGACCTGGCTGATCCTCGAACCCGAAGTCATCACCGGTCGGCGGCTCGTGCAGCCAGCGCTGCAATGGGCGTTTCGCCAGAGCGGATACCTGTGAGCTGAACGGCTCGGGCAGCAGTTGAGCCACCGGTTGGCGCCTACGAGATCTGTGGAGAGCGCGACGTCCAATGCTCGAATCATCTTCCACTCTTCGCGGCACTGTCTGCCGCCCATGGCAGCGCGCTTGCATCGTGACAAGTCGGCGCTAGCTGATACCCGCGCGCGAAACAACCCCCTGGTCTCGCGAGACAGCGGGTCGCTCACCGGGGGTGCCATTTGTCGGCAATTAGGTGCTACCCCGGATTGCGAGGGATTAAACACGGTACCTCGTCTGTCGTTGGTGCGTGCTCGGGCGTCAGCCCCTGGGTTGGCTCCGATGTGCTCGGGCGCGGTTCATGTGGAGTGGTTGCCTGCCAGAGCTCCCGCACGACAACCTGCAACGCGCCAGCGATAGGGATGGCGACGACCGCGAATACGAAGGCGCCAAAGGAGCTCCCGATCCAGCTCCCGATCGATGCTCCGATGAGGATGGACAGGAGAACGAGGAGGGGATTGACCCGCACCGTCTTGCTCATGACCACTGGATTGAGCACATGATTCTCGAAGAGGGTGTAGACGAGGAACACGACAGCGGTGGTGATGCCGGCGGACAACGAGTGGCCTGCCGCGAAAAGTACGGTCGGAATCCCCGCCAAGGCCCCGCCGACGACGGGAATGAAGTCGACGAGCGTGACCCAAAGTGCCCACAGAAGTGGAAATGGAACGCCGAGCAGCACGAGGGTGACGAATACGACGACGCCCGCGACGAGCGACGTCAGCAGATCTCCGAGCACGTACCCGATCACCGAACGGTTCACCTCGCCAGCGATCTTCTTGTAGCGAATCGCGCGCTCGGGCGATATGAGGCCGAGCAGTCCCTCTCGCAGCTTGGAGCCCTCGAGGAGCAACAGCACTACCAGCGCGAAGATCGTGAATAGGGTGACCAACAGCGTGAGAGCGCCCTTGCCAGGCTCTTCGCGAAAGCGGTGAGCTTTGGCGCGTTCTTGTTTACGCACGTCTCGACGTGATAGCGACGAGCGAGACGACCGATCCAACCCGTGCCGTGCTCGGCCTGGCGAATATAGGTAGGTAGCCGATCGGCGAGATGGGTTAGGCCGTTTACCAACGGGTAGCCGAAGGCCGCCGCGAGCGCGATGAAGGCAACTACCGCGAGCAGCGTCACCACGGCTACTGCTTGACCGCGTCGTTTGAGCCCAAAGTGCTGGAGCGCTACAACGAGTGGGTTCAACACGAGGGCGACGAACCCGGCGACGAGGAGGATGAGGATGATGTCCCGGATCCGGTAGATCAGCTGTCCGCCGAGGTAAGCGACTCCCACGATCGCGACGCTGACGAGGATCGTGCGCAGCGGGATGCCTCGGGCTTCGACGGCGGTCCAAAAGGCTATTCAGCCTGCTGTCCGGCGGGATCGGTGCGCTGACATCGGGCAAGCATCGCGCGGGGCGCGTTCCACGTGCGGCATCGAAGCCGGCGAAGCGACGAATGCTCCGACCGGCGGCCTCACCGCTCGTGCAGATCACGAGGAGATCGTTCTGGCGAAAGGGAATCGGCGCTTACGCCAGATCAACGTTGGCCGCCGGTGTCCATGGCTACGTGACGTAACGGATGGCTCGGCAGGGTGATCGGAACGGCGGAGATTGTGACATCGATGGCAGTAGGCGACGGGCGCTTTCGCCCTTAGAAGAGGAGCTGACGACGAAACAGCCGTCGTTTGAAGCGGTACTAGAAAAGACCCAATCGAAGTTGAGGCAACTCGACAACGCTTGGACGACATCAGTTCTCCAAGCTGAGGGTCCGGCGCGGTTACGCCGATTAGAGGGAGAGCTACATGGGCACGATCACCACTTCGGACGGCACGGAGATCTTCTACAAGGACTGGGGAAACCGTCAGCCATCGTGTTCAGCCGCGGGTGGCCGTTGTCGTCTGATGATTGGGACGCTCAGATGCTGTTCTTCCTCCAGCAGGGCTATCGCGTCGATCGCGCATGACCGTCGGGGCCATGGGCGATCGACGCATACGGCCGGCGGCCATGACATGGACCACTATGCCGACGACCTCGCTGCCGTGACAGCACATCTCGATCTTCACGACGCAGTCCATGTCGGTCATTCGACCGGCGGTGGCGAGGTTGTGCACTACATCGCGCGGCACGGCGAAAGCCGAGTGGCGAAGGCAGTTCTGATCAGCTCGGTGCCGCCGCTCATGCTCAAGACCGAAGCCAATCCAGGTGGCCTTCCCAAGGAGGTGTTCGACGGGCTTCAGGTACAGGTCGCGACGAATCGCGCGCAGTTCTATCGTGACCTTCCGGAGGGTCCGTTTTATGGTTTCAACCGCCCCGGCGTGAAGGCATCCGAAGGGGTGATTCAAAACTGGTGGCGGCAGGGCATGATGGGCGGTGCGAATGAGCACTACGACGGCATCGTCGCGTTCTCACAGACCGACTTCACCGAGGATCTGAAGAAAATCACCGTACCGGCGCTCGTGATGCACGGCGATGACGATCAGATCGTTCCCTACGCCGACTCGGGACCGTTGTCAGCAGCGCTTCTCCAGAACGGAACGTTGATCACCTACAGCGGGTTCCCACACGGCATGCCCACAACGCAAGCAGAGACCATAAACGCGGATCTCTTAGCCTTCGTGAAAGAGGTGTAAGCGGGGTATGAAGCGAGCTGCCGCCCTCGAATGTGGCGGTCGTCACCTTGGGCGAGCTCATCGGGCACGATGTTCCCCATGACGCCCAGCGAGAGCTCGACAGACTCGACCGGGACGAGTCGACTCGAGGCCTTCAGCGACTCGGTGATGGCAGTAATCATTACGATCATGGCCTTTGAGCTGCGGGCACCTGTTGGGAGCAGCTTCTCGAGCCTCGCTCATCGTCTGCCTGCACTGCTCGTTTACGTGCTGAGCTTCACCTTCGTTGGCATCTATTGGAACAACCACCACCACCTGCTGCGGGCAGCGACGAGAATCAGTGGGGGCGTCATGTGGGCGAATCTGCTGCTGCTTTTTTGCCTCTCGCTTATCCCGGTGGCAACCGAATGGGTCGCGAGCGAGTACGGGCATGAGTGGCCAGCCGCGACGTATGGACTCGTCGCACTTGCAGCGGCGCTCAGTTTCACCCTGCTCGTCCGCATGATCATCCGAGCTGACCGCGACAACTCTGTTGTTGCGGCGGCGCTCGGATCGGACGTCAAGGGACTCTCATCCCTAGTCCTTTACGCCGGCGGGATCGGTCTCGCGTTTGTCGACTGGGCCTTTGCGTATGCGATGTACGCGATCGTCTCAGCCATCTGGTTCATCCCAGACCGGCGGTTTTCGAGACGAGCGGGCCACTGATCTCGGCATCTTCGTGCTCGCACGAGCATGCAACTGCTGAATCCGGGACCGTCGATTGCGTCGTGTCACTCCTGCGCGTCGTTGCAACCTGTGAAGAGAAACGGCGTGGAGTTACCCCCAGTTGCTGACGTGTAAATCGGTCGGTAACGGGGTCGGTTCGCTGCCTTCAAGACCAGCTTTCAAGCCAAGGAGGAAGTAACCTCACTTGGTCGAACATTGGGACATGAACTCGCTCGCTTCGCGCCAACCGGCGTGGCTGAACAAGATCACCATCTCCTCGGCAGTGGAGGAGAGGTCGAAATTCAACTCCGTGTCGACCCACTCCTCGGGACCCTCGACGCATCGGCAGGCGACGCGGTCGATCGTGACATCGATCACCTCCATCGCCGCGCTCGTGTTGGGCTGACCAAAGAAGAGCGAGAGCCTGCCGCCCTTTGTCGGGTCCCCCTCGGCGTCACGTGTCCAGCAACTTGCCAAGCCTTGGATCGTCGTCAACGCCTCGCGCGCCGCCTCCGGGAGGTCGCGATACCTACGCGATGGTGGATTGCGGCCACGGCCGGCTCCTCTAGAGGTTCATCATCGGTTGTCGCTTCGGCCGAGACTCAACTCGGCTGCTTCTAAATGAAGGCCTGCCATAGATCGTATTTCTGAGCTTTCGGACTTGACGGTAACGCATCAGTAAGCTAATACTTACCGTAAGCTATGACGAACATACGCGCACTCGATGCACTGGGAGACCCGACGAGGCGCGCGATCTTTGAACTTCTCGCCGAGCGACCGTCCGCGGTTGGCGAACTCGCGGAGCAGCTTCCTGTAAGCCGACCAGCGGTCTCGCAACACCTGAAGGTGCTGAAAGAAGCGGGTCTTGTCGTCGATGTGCGCGACGGAACCCGGCATATCTACGAGCTCGACCCGCGAGGGATCGACGAGCTGCGGGCGTATCTCGACCGATTCTGGGGAACTGCTCTCAGCCGGCTGAAGGCCAAGACCGAACAGAAAACCGAAGAGAAAGAGGTGCCTCGATGAAGGAGTTACAGAGTTCACCAGTTCGATCGTCGATCGTGGTCGAGGCTTCGAAGGAGCGAACGTTCTCGGTCTTCACCGAGGACATCGCCTCGTGGTGGCCTCCCGATCACCACCTGCTCGAGGGTCCGCTAGCAGAGATGGTCTTCGAGCCGCGCGTCGGTGGTCACGTCTATGACCGCGGGGTCGACGGCAGCGAATGTCGGTGGGCGCGCGTGCTCGCGTACGAACCGCCGGACCGGGTTATCTTCTCGTGGAGCATCGATCTGCACTGGCAGCTCGAGACCGATCCGAATAGAACGAGCGAGGTGGAAGTGCGCTTTGTCGAGGAGGCGCCGGAGCGAACACGTGTCGAACTCGAGCACCGCAACCTCGAGCGACACGGTGCTGGATGGGAGCAGATGCACGACGCGGTCGAAGGACCCAACGGTTGGGTCGTGGGCCTCCAGAGCTTCGCTTCGCGGATCGCCAGCCTCGCGGCTGATCTCGGGTAGTGCGGGGTTTTCTCTACCGACTGACCCCGCCGCAGGTGGACTTCGGTTTGACGATGAGCGAGGACGAACAGGCAACGATGACTGCTCACGTTGCTTACTGGTCGGGGCTGACTGCAGGCGGAGCGGTCTTAGCCTTTGGGCCGATTGCCGATCCGAGTGGACCACATGGTGTCGCGGTCTTGTTAGCAGATGACCTGTCGGCCGCCGAGGCGCTGCGAGACGAGGATCCCGCCGTGTTGTCAGCTCACGGATTTCGAACCGAGGTCATCCCGTTTCTTGGACTGGTGACGCCAGACGGACGTTGCGACGCGACCTGAGGTTCGACCAGATCCGTGGTGTCCCGGTCCGCCGAAGTTCCAATCGCGCCAGGACGCCTTGGTCGAAGCTCGTCAACAGCGCAGCGGGTTCTCCGGGAAACGGACGACCCGACAGTGAACAGCAAAGAAGCCCCCGTCGAGCGTGCTCGACGGGGGCTTCTTTGAGTATTGATCAGTATGCCGGCTGAACGTTATTTGCTGCGGCGCGCTCGGGCTGATCGCGCCGCCAGACCTCAACAGGGTCCATGTCCCGCGGTGCGTTCGAGCCGATCGACCGAACACAGTAGGCCTCCGGATGGTGCGGCTGGGTGGGCTCGATTCCCTGCTCAAGGCGCTCGGCCATTTGTAGGAGCATCCGGCGCGCTCCGACGATCGCTCGATCGGTGGTACCGAGGTGCTCCTCGTGGCGGAAGCAGATCGGTCCATCCTGGTCTTCTTGGACCGCGACGTCTTGTAGGCGGATACCAGTGATGCCCGTGAAGTTCCCCTCTTTTTGGAGGTTCAGGTCGCGGAGGTAGTCGTTCGAGTGGTTCGCGAGCGGCAAGAACGTGATCGGGTCGACGTCCATGTCCATCGCCTCTTCGATCGGCTCGTTGAGGTCCCAGCGAATCGAGAAGCCCCACATGTGGGTGTCGTCCATCGGGACGGCAGCAGTAAGCACGGTCGTGCCGCCAGGAATGTTCGTGAAGCTCGGCAGCTGGAAGGGCGTCATCCGCCAGTAGTACTCGTTGTTCGGCTCGTCGCTTCGCGCCATCGCGATCATGCCGAAGTCGGTCTCCGCTATGTAGAAGTGCTTTCTCGCGAGGTTCTCTGGCGGCATCACCGACTCGCCGTCCGCGAAGCTGCGGTGGAGGAAGTTGAGGTGCGCGGTGTCGAGCTCACCTTCGAGATTCTGGAGGTAGTTGCACTCCTGCAGGCGCTTGTGAGCAGCAGTCTGGTTGGCCGGGAGCGAGGCCCATTCGAACTCGGGAAACGGTGGCTTCACGTTCTTCGGGCCCATGTAGACCCACACGGCTCCACCCGCTTCGTGGACGTCGTAGGAGATCGCACGAATCGCTTCCTTCATCCGCGACTCCTTCGGCTCGGCAGGCGTGTCGAGGCACTGACCCTCTGTGTCGAACTTCCATCCGTGATACGCGCAACGGAGTCCGCCCTCCTCGTTGCGACCCCAGTAGAGGCTCGCGTGACGATGCGGGCAGCGCTCCTCGAGGACGCCGAGCTTCCCAGCGGAGTCCCGAAATGCGATCAGGCGCTCGCCGAGGATCATCGTGCGAACTGGAGTGCAGTTACTTTCTGCGAGCTCGTTCGAGAGAAACGCTGGAATCCAGAATCGGCGAAAAAGGTTCCCCATTGGAGTGCCGGGTCCGGTTCTCGTAATCCGCTCGTTCTCTTCGATGCTCAGCACGACGCCCCCTTAATCAATCCGGCCGGGAGCCAGATCTCGGAATAGACTTGTTGTCAATCTATACGTTTTGACAGTTCACATGCCACATCAGCACAGTCGGATGCGCCGCAGCCCGCGCCACATGAGTTGGCGAATGACGAGGTTCCAAGCTGGCCGACGACCAGAATGTGAACGCAACCAGGTTCGAGGGCAATGCCAGGGCGTCGCCCTCGCCAAGGGCAGGTGACGTGTGCGAAGCGACCGATGGCGACGAGAACCGCAGGTGGCGAGACCAAATGCGCTGCGCCGGCAGCGTGCAAGCCGCCGACTGACGAGGCAGCTTTGTGTTCGAGCGGGATCTCGTTCTCCCGCTGGCGCCAGTTTGCGCAACCGGGCCGTTGTCCCTTTGGTCCTGGTCCTCCTGGTGATGATCGGAATCGTGCCGTCAGCGCTAGCGAGCGCTGCGGTTGCGCCGGCCAGGATCTACGTCGCAAACGCCGGCGATCCGAGCACGGTCACGGTACTCAACGGCCTTACGAACTTCGTCGAGAAGTCAATACCTATTCGAAACGACATCGCCGTTGGCGTTGTGGTGGCACCTGATGGGAAGGAGGCCTACGCGATAGCGGTCGGCAGCGATGAGATGGGATCGCCCGGCCGACTCGTGCCGATCAACACCTCGACCAACGTCGCCGGGGCAGTGATCAATGTCGGTACCGATCCTCAGTCGATCGCTTTCAATCCAAACGGCAGGTTCGCCTATGTGGTCGATGGCTACGATGCGGCGACGACCGCCGCAAACGCGCCCGGAACGATTACTCCGGTCAACCTTGCCGAAGGGGTAGCCGGGCGGCCGATCAAGGTGGGAACAAACCCAGGGAGCATCGCGATCACTCCGGACGGTCGCACCGCGTACGTGGCGGACTCGAACTCGATCACTGGGAACCCGACGACGATCACGCCCATCAACCTCTTCACGAACACTCCTGAGAAGACCCTTCACGTCGCCGCGCGGGCTATCGCCGTCACTTTGAACGGCCAGACCGCGCTCGCGCTGACTTCGAACGGCGTGGTACCGATCGCTACGGCAACGAACATTCCCGGCCGACTTATCAGGCTTGGCGGCGTCCCTCAGGCCATCGCACTCGCTTCAGACGGCCAGATGGCCTGGGTGCTGACTGCGTCGGATCAGGGTCTCGCGTCCGACTTGGAGCGTGTCCAGCTCACCGCGATCAATGCCGCCACCTACGCGATCGGCAAAGTGGTCACGCTGCCAGGCATGCCCAAGAGCGGCGAGTGCTTCGTTGCAATCACGCCGAATGGCGCTCGGATCTATGCGCTCGGACAGGGCTCCGGCAAGACGGCGAGCATCCTCGTCGCCGTTGCTGCTTCGAACGACGTCGCGAGCAAGCCGATCAAGGTTGGCGTCGACGCGACGGCGCTCGCGGTGAGTTCCAACAGCAAGTTCGTATACGTGCTCACTGCCGGCAGTGACTATCAAGGACCGCCCATCGCGTCGCAGCCGAAAAAGGCGCCGGGGAGCGTCATTCCGATCTCAACGGCGAGTGGGCGAGTTGGGACGCCGATCAAGGTGGGATTCCTTGCAAGTGCGATGGCCGTTGCACCATAAGGGGTGGTCGGTGGCAAGAGTCGTCGTCGCGTCGGAGTTCGTGGTTCTGCGTCACGTGACTGGCGTGAACCGTGGGCTAGACAGCTCAGTTCGCACTGCATTCACACGCGCCCCGATATGTGGAGAGTCGGGGGCCGATGCGAAGCGCGAGAGCGGCGCGGAGGTGACGCCGCGATGACTGACGTTGACCTCGATGAAGGTGTTCTCGGACTGATTGCGTTGTTCGACCCGAATCGGATCGCCGACCCCTACCCGACGTTCGCACGTCTTCGCGCCACTCGACCGATCTGGCGCGTAACGGAACGGCTCATCGTCCTAAGTCGCCACGAGGACTGTGCCAGGGTGCTGCGTGACCTCCGATTCGGTCACGCGGAGGCGGACCAGGTCGCGACACGGCGACCGGTCGTACCGGGCATGGACGACGCGCTTACCGAGGCTCCACCTGTCCGTTCCTTCCTCGGCCTCGACCCGCCCGACCACACGCGCCTACGACGACTCGTTTCGCGGGCCTTCACGCCGTCAAGGGTCACCGAGCTCGCACCTCGAATCGAGGAGCTCGTCGCTGACTTGGTCGTCGATGTCACCACCTCCAGCGGCGAGGTCGATTTGATAGCGGCGTTGGCCTCGCCGTTGCCAGTAACCGTGATCAGCGAGCTTCTCGGGATCCCGTTTAGCGACAGCGAACAACTTGTCGGCTGGTCCGACGCATTGGCCCGTGGGCTCGACCCGGCATTTCTTCTGCCCGCCTCCGTCCGCGCCGGCCAGCAACGCGCACGTGAGGAGTTCACCGACTACCTCGCCGAGCTGATCACCGAACGACGGCACTCGCCAGGTGATGATCTCTTGTCTGCACTTGTCGGCGTTCAAGATGGCAGTGACCTACTCAGCGATGAGGAGCTCATTGCAACCTGCGTTCTCTTACTGATCGCAGGTCATGAGACGACGACGAGCCTGATCGGCACCGGCGTGCTCTCGTTGCTTCGTCATCCCGAACAACTTGCTCGACTTCGCGACCAGCCCTCGCTCATTCACGTCGCTGTCGAAGGAGATGCTTCGCTATGACTCACCGGTTCAGCTCACCGCTCGTTACGCCTTAGCTGACGCCGAGGTCGGCGGGGTGATCATCCCTGAGGGATCGTTCGTGCTGCTACTTATCGGCGTGGCGAACCGGGACCCAGATTTGTGTGTCGACCCCGACTCGCTCGACGTCGGCCGGCCGCCGAGCCACGATCTCGCCTTCGGCCAAGGGATCCATTTTTGTCTCGGGGCGCCGCTTGCGCGCTTGGAGGCTCAGATCGCCCTCAGTGCCGTGGTCCAAAGTGGCTCCGAGCTGCGTCTAGCGAGTGAGCCCGAGTGGAAGGAGAACTCGGTGCTTCGTGGACTACGCCGTCTTGTTGTCACCGTCTCTTGATAGCTGTGGCGAGAACGCCTGGTCGAACGAGTAGCGCGGGTTCGTGGTCGTCTCGAGAGGTCGACGGATCGGCTGCCACGGATGGATCCGATCGCCTACCGTCCTCCTCGGTGCGGGGATCCCGCACGCGTCAGCGAGCGCCCCGGTGCTAGAGATTTGAAGCGTGAAGTGTCTGGCTTACCTCGCTCGGTGAATATCACTAGGCGGGGAGCTACTCGATTGAGACGGTGCCTCGATGTAGGCGTGCTGATCGGAGCTGGGGCGATCGTGCTTTCGGCGTGCGGATCATCGACATCGGCCGCTCCACTGAGCCACTCCGCGATTCTGAAAGCCGATGCGGCAACCAAGGTCGTACATCTCGAGCTCGTGGCCAACGAGACGTCGAGCTTTAGTGGCTTCAACTTCGATGGATATGGCGGCGGCGCAATGCGGGTCAACGTCCCCGTCGGCTGGACGGTCGATGTCACCTGCACAAACGAGTCAACGACGATGGCGCACTCATGCGCGATCGTCGACGATGCCCCGATAGCGCTCTCCGGTGGGAGGATCGCCTTTGCCGGCGCGACTATTCCAGATCCCGCCAACGGCCTCGGACTGGGCGAGTCGGAGAGCTTCCAATTCATCGCGGCCAAGGTCGGCACCTACCGAATCGATTGCCTCGTTATCGGCCATGAGGCCGATGGCATGTGGGACTGGTTCAACGTCACGGATGGCGGAAGCCCCTCGGTGCAGACCTGACAAAGCTCCCTTTGGAGGTCGCCTCGACGGGTGCAACTCCCATGCTCGGCTCGCGCTTCGGCCCAGTGCGGGACTCGCGAGGTGCCACCTCGCTTTCGATTGCGTTCTACGTTGAGACGCGTAGGGGTGGTGAGCCACAACGGCCGCAAAAACCTGTCGAGCGCAAGGGAAACTCGTGAACGCACAGTCACTGCCGGGTCTCGAGGACGTCAGCTGGCAGCGGCCATCTGATCGCCTATGGCGCTTGCGAGTTACCGAGGTCGCTAGCGTCGCTGTGCCGATCGGCCTCCTTGGTGGCGTTGCTGCGCTTGTCGCCGGCGGCCTGGTAGTCGCTGGAGCGGTTTTCGGAGGCGTCGTAGTAGCTGCGGCCTTTGTCCTGCTTATGCTCCGAAATCGCTACAAGGCGTGGAGCTACTGCGAACGGGATGACGATCTCGTCGTCTCGCGCGGGGTGATGTTTCGCCGCCTGTCTGTCGTTCCCTATGGCCGAATGCAATTCGTCGATGTGACGGCGGGCCCATTTGAGCGGACTTTTCACCTGGTGACGCTGCGGATGCACACGGCCGCCGCTGCAAGTGACGCCAGGATCCCTGGGCTTGAGGTCGAGGTAGCTACGCAGCTGCGCGATCGCCTCGCGACCCTCGGCGAAGCTATGGCTGCGGGTCTTTGAGCCAAGCCGACGGCTGGCAACGACTCCATCCGCTGACTCCGGTAGTTCGGGCCGGGCGGGTCGTCCCTGCGTTCATTCTCCTCCTCATCGTTGGTCACTCCAGCGGCGACGACCACGCGACCTCGGAGTTCTTTTATCTCGGCGTCATCGCGCTATCACTCGTGCTCGGCGTGGTGTCGTGGCTCGTGACTCGTTGGCGTCTAGACGCCGCGACGTTGGTCATCGAGTCGGGGCTCTTGCGCAGAAGCTCTCGTCGTTTGCCGCTCGCACGGCTTCAAGCGGTCGATGTGGTCGAACCCCTGCTCGCAAGGGTGTTCGGGCTCGCTGAGCTACGAATTCGTCTCGCCGGTTCGAGTCGTGTCGACGGACGGCTCGCGTACCTCGACGAACCCACCGCCGTTCGCCTTCGTGAGCGCTTGCTCGTGGGCCAACAACATGCCGAGCCCGAAGTCGAGCCACCGGAGAACGCGCTGCTCGCGACGGTGCAGCTCAGTCGGCTGGTCGGTGCGGTCTTCTTGAGCGGCACCTGGGCGTTTCCTGTCGCAGTCGTCCTCGGGTTGACCATCTTTTATCCAGGGCACACCGAAGCCATCATCGGAAGCTCGACGGCTTTCCTTTTCTATATCGCCCTCGGACTTTGGCGCCGAGTGAGCACCGACTACGGCTTCAGCGTGGCGCACACTGATGATGGTCTTCGGATCCGCAGCGGCTTACTTCAGACAGTTACGGAGACTATTCCGCGCGCCCGGATCCAATCCATACGCCGCATCGAGCCGCTGCTGTGGCGTCCCCTCGGTTGGTGCCGTCTCGAGATCTCTGTCGCGAGCGGCCAGAAATCAAGCGGCGGCCGCGACCAATCCAGGCGACTTACGAAAGCACTGCTGCCAGTTGGGAGCCGAACAGAGTCCGACGAACTCCTTCGAGCGGTCCTCGGCACTGACCTCCCGGTCCTCGAGCGCCCGCCGCGTCGGGCATTTGTTCGATCGCCCCTCCGTTGTCTTTTCCTCGAGTGCGGCGTAAACGACGACTACGCCCTTGCGGTGACGGGGCGAATCTGCAGGCGTACCTGCTACGTCCCACTCTCCAAGGCACAAAGCGTCCGGCGCGTTCAGGGCCCGATCGAGCGCCTGCTCGGTCTTTCTTCCGTGATGGTCGACGTCGCGGGGAGACACGGCGGGGCCAGCATGTTGTTTCGGGGCATTGACGACGCGGGCGAGCTTTTCGGCACCCTCGTTCGTCGGAGCCGAGCCGCTCGGCTACGGGTTGGCGAGGCCCCAGGCGCGCTTGGACGAAGCGGGGATGAAACGCCGGGAGGTCCGACGGCCTGAGCGGCTGCCGGCCGGTTTTATCCTTCGGCCTTGCTCGCCGATCCTTACGATGTGTCCGCTCGCCGGGCGACGAGCCGGCTCGCTCTTCGCATCGTGCCGCAGGCGCCGGTAGATTTCTCTATTGGAGCAGCGCGTGAAGGAATGGCACAGCACCACGGAGCGAGCCTGGGGGAGTTCTATGTTGAGCACAGAGGAGAACGAGTACCTGACCAAGATCGGGCCGGGGACACCGACCGGATCTTTCATGCGGGAGTACTGGCTCCCGGCGATGATCTCCACGGAGCTTCCAACTCCGGATTGCGATCCAGTGCGAGTGATGATGCTCGGCGAACAGCTAATCGGCTTTCGTGACAGCCAGGGACGTCCGGGACTCATCGCGAACCTCTGTACGCACCGCGGAGCGAGCCTCTTTTTCGGACGAAACGAAGAGAGCGGGATCCGGTGCGTCTACCACGGCTGGAAGTTCGACGTTGACGGCAACTGTGTGGACATGCCGAACGAACCCGCCGAGTCGAACTTCAAGAGCCGCATCAAGGCGCAGGCCTATCGGGTTACGGAGTACGGCGGGCTGATCTGGGTCTATATGGGAAGCCGCGAGGTGCCACCACCGCTGCCGGGTATCGAAGCTGCCGCATACCCGGAAGGGGAGTACCGAGTAAGCGCGACGCTCCGGGATTGCAACTGGCTCCAGGCACTCGAAGGAGATATCGACACCGTCCACGCAGCGTTCCTGCACGGGGGCCAGTACAAGCCCGAGCACTTCCCGGAGGGAACGTTCAACTACTACGAGTCCAGCCAGCGCTTTGCGCGCTTTATCGCGTTCGATACCGAGTACGGCTGCCTCTACGGTGCCGGAAGGCCAGCTGGGCCCGGGCGGGTCTACTGGCGAGTAGGTCAGTTCATGTTCCCGATCTGGACCCAGCCCGCACCTGGGCTCCTCGGCTACAAGATCCTCACCACCTGTTGGGTGCCCTTGGACGACGATCACACGCTCAGCTACACGATCTCAGTCCCTTCCAAGGACTCCTACAACCCGAAGAACCCAGGACCTCCTCCCAACCAGGGCGGCATCTTGCCGAACACAACTGACTGGTTCGGTCGCTTTCGAACGGTCGCGAACCTCGAGAACGACTTCCTTATGGACCGAGACGCGCAGCGCAAGATGTTTAAGTACGTCGGCGTCCAGAACGTCATGGCGGAGGACCACGCGGTACAGGCGTCGATGGGTCCGGTCCTCGACCGCACGATCGAGCACCTCGGGACATCGGACCTGATGATCCTCCAGGTACGCCGACGCCTGATCGAAGCCGTCCAGGAGTGGTCCGACCACAAGACCCCGCCTCCTGCGCTCGATAGTCCGGACCTCTACGGTCTCCGCTGCGGTGGCGTCTTCCTCCCCGAAGGCCAAGACCTGATGGATGGAGTCAAGGATCTGATCAAGCCCTTCGTCGACCACCCGGAGATCGATCCCGCGATCGTTGGTGGCGTGAAGTACCTCGATCTTTCTAAGCGCTAACGCCTCCAGTCGCCTCCATGTCCAGCGCCTATCGGTCGTGACGCGCTGGCTCGACTCTTCGAGTGGCTCAGTCTGGCGTGACGACCGTCCACTCGGCATGCATGTCGTCGGGTGTGCGAGAGTAGGCGCGCCCTTCGCTCCCGAGTTTTCGCAGGTGGGCCCAGACCGTCCGGGTTGCGACGCCATCTAGTCCTCGAACGAGATCAGGGTAGATCAACTCGACGAGACCCCCTGCGCTTGCAGGACCACTCGCCAGTGCTTCGAGCACACTTGATTCCCGCGCTCGACGCCGTAGGAGATAGTCATTGATCGCCGCGGCTGGATCCTCGATCAGGTCCCCGTGCCCGGGTGCGATCACATCGGCCGACGGGCTGAGGTGGAGCAAGCGTTCAAGGCTGGACATGTACGCGACCATGTCGCCGTCTGGTGGGGAGACCACGACCGTCGAGCCGCCGATGACGGTGTCGCCGCTAAAGAGCACCCGGTCGGTACCTGTTCTGGCGTCGAAGTTTGCCATGAAGGAGAGGTGGTCCGAGGTGTGCCCAGGGGTGTGGAGCGCGGTGAGCGACAGCCCCGCTACAGCTATGACGTCGCCGTCAGCTAGTGCTTGGTCGGGGAC
>DATCDR010000251.1:0-4554 GCA_036510575.1 Acidimicrobiales bacterium
CGGAGATTTCAGCGAATACTGGAAGTTCCACCTCCACAATGAACAACACCGAGTCCACGAAGCCCGCTACATCAACGAGCGGATCCCGGCCGCGGCCTAATGCAATCGCACCTCCAGGAGAGCCGCACCCAAATCAAATCGGCCGCCGAACGGTGCCACGTAGTCTGCGGTGAGTTCAACCCTCAGGCAAGGTCGATCGCGGGCGGGTCGTAGCGCCCTTCGTGCTGCGCTCCCGCGCTCGCGGCGACGTGGGAGCAGACCTGACGATCTCGGTCCCGCCGCGGGGAGTGCGGTTGCTCGATACGATGTCAACGTCTGATGTCATCACTAACTGACTTAGTGCATCATTGCGCGTCGGTGCGGGCGCACCGAGTGAAGGAGACGTGAGAACAACGACGGGGAGCACAGATGTGAGTGTCGCGCCGGGCCAAGAGACCAGACTCCGTCTCCTTGTGCCGACCCTGATATTCGTCGGCGTGCTCGTCGCAGTCGTGAGCAGTCTCGGCGCGCCGCTGATCCCCACTATCGCTCGCGCTGACGGGGTCACGCTCAGCACCGCGCAGTGGGTCCTTACCGCGGCGTTGATGACTGGCGCGATGGTCACGCCGGTGATGGGGCGTCTGGCCGACGGCCCTAGCCAGCGACGAGTGATCGTATCGACGCTCCTCGTCGTGGCGCTTGGATGCGCCGTCTCCGCGCTCTCGGGCTCCTTCGTCGTGCTCGTCATCGGCAGAGGACTGCAGGGAGTGGGCATGGGCCTCTTGCCGGTCAACATGGCAACAGCGCGCCGCAATCTCGATCGGGCACGGGCCGGGAGGGCGATCGCCACATTGTCGGTCTCGACGGCGATCGGCGCGGGAATCGGCTATCCGCTCACTGGCCTGATCACCGAAGAGTTCGACTACCGGGTGGCGTACTGGTTTGGTTTCGTCGTAGTGGTGGGTGCACTGCTGTGCGCCCTCCTCGTACTGCCCGCCCGGTCCGATGCCACTCGCGACCGTTTCGACCTCGGCGGGGCCGTAGCGCTCAGTGTCGCCATTGTCGGTGTCTCGGTGTTACTAAGCGAAGGCGGCTCGTGGGGGTGGAGCTCGGTCGGGGCGATCGCGGTCGCCGTCGTCTGCCTCGGACTCGTCGTTGGTTGGGTCCGCCACGAGCTTCGAAGCGACCACCCTCTCGTCGAACTGCGCCATCTTCGGAGCAGGCCGGTGCTGACCGCGGTTGTCGCCGGGTTCCTCATGAGCCTGTCGATGTACCTGATCATCCCCATCGTGGTCGAATTCATCCAAGTACCCGTCTCGAGCGGTTACGGCTTTGGCTCCTCCGTGCTCGTGTCCGGCCTTGTGCTCGTGCCTCTGTCGGTGGGTACTTTCCTCGCAAGCCGACTACTGGTGGTCTACGAACGGCGCTTCGGGGTCCGCACCATGATTCCGCTCGGAGCGCTCGTATTCGCCGCAGGGTCCACTTTCTTCGCCCTCGAACACCGCGCGCTGTGGGAGGCGTTCGTCACCATCGGCATCGTCGGGCTCGGGATGGGCTTCACCTTTGCCGCCATGCCCGGCTTCATCATTCGCTCGGTTCCCCAGAGCGAGACTGGTAGTGCGACCGGTTTCTATCAGGTGTTGCGCACCATCGGCCTCTTCGTCGGCAGCGCGCTCGCCGCCGCGGTGCTCCTCGGGTATACCAAGGCTCATCAGATCTTTCCCGAAGTCGGCGGCTTCCACGCGGCGTTGTTGATCTCTGCGGCCCTCGGCGTGGCTGCTGCGGTCATCAGTTTCGTGCTTCCTGGCAAGGGTGTGGAATCCGAGACGTTGCATGCACACGAACGTCTCGAGCGCGAAGTCGTCACGGTGAAAGCGTCGACGCCAACGAGAATTCGGGTGATTAGCGCTGAGGACGTTGATTCCCTCAAGGGAGAGGTCGTGGCTGAATGACGTCGTCAACAGGTCGGGTCGCAGCGCGAACGGCCGACGGTGTCGGGAGGAGTCGGGACGCGCAGGCGAGTCGGCAGGCGTTGTTCTCCGCTGCGCAGCAGTTGTTCGGCCAAAAGGGCTTCGAGAGCACCACACTTAGAGAGATCGGCGAACGGGCGGGTGTCGACGCCGCACTCGTTGCTCGCTACTTCGGCAGCAAAGCCGACCTTTACGTCGCGGTAGTTGCCGCAGAACGGCTTGGCTCTCGCGACCCCGCCGCGCTGGCCGGAGATGAGCGGCCCTATTCGAGCCTCACCCACTTGGTCGAAGAGGTCCTCCGGCGCTCTGACGAGCACGGTCCGGGACCGATCTTGCAGGCGCTGGTTCGCTTCGACACCACCGACGAAATACGAGAGGCCGCGGAGGCCCGCGTCCTGCGTCGCCTTGTCGAGCCGCTTTCCGCGGCGATCGAGAAGGAGGGCGAGGCGCGGTCCCAACTTCGTGCGGAAGTGGCGATCGCAGCGCTCCTTGGCGTGAGTCTCGGTCGCTCGCTTGCCTGGTTCGACCAGATCGCCGGCGCGGAGCGCGCCGAAGTAGTCGCGATCGTGGTCGAGGCGCTCGAACGTGTGCTCGGCGAGATCACCGGGCCGCTCGGCGCATAGTCAGGCGATTAGCGGCTAATACGAGCGGTTCTCGCATCGAGGCGAACGACCGCTCGCGGCTAGCCGAGCAGCCACTCCCTGGCAAGAGTCCATACCTCGGGCACTCGGGCCAAGTACGAGTGGTCGGCACCCTCTACCGATGCGTACGTCAAGTTGTCCTGTTTGTCCGCGAGCCCAGGACCGTCGGCGCCAAGTGGGGCGAAACCCATCCCGTCCTCTAGCCCGCCAAGTGTGACGAGAAGCGGCAGTTCGATGCTCGGCAGATGCCGGTAGTAGTCGTAGCGATCATCTGGTCCGTATTTGTCGAGCAGGCTGCCTGCACTGAACCACTGCGTCGTGCCGAAGTCGAACTCGACGAGCGCTTCTGGCCTGCCTGCAGCGACGAGGGACTTGGCACTCTCGAACGCGGCGACCCTGCCGGCAGCCTCTGGACCCTCGACGAACGTCGCGTAGTGAAAGCGCGGGGGTGAGCTCGCGATCGCACGTACGATCCGGTCGTCCGGCTCGATCGCCAACAGATAGAGAAGCTTGACCGCGCCGAGGCTGTGCCCCCAGACTAGGTTTCGTCCGAACCCGGCGGACTCTCCGAAGTCGAGCCATGCCGCGCTGTCGCGACGGAAATCGTCGACGATCTCGTAAGCCGAGCCCAGCCACCCTTTTCGGGTCTGGTACGCGTGATCGTGGCCTCGGTTATTAACTCGAAGGACGGAGCATCCCGAGTTCAGGAACGACTCGGTCAGCGCTGCGGCCATCGATGGGTTATAGAAGTTCGTGCCGCGGCCATGATGAAAGATGACGAGGTCGATACCAAGCGTCGGCTCCTCGTGTGCGCGAGAAAACGTCCCATCGAGGCGCACGCCGTCGCTGGTTTCGACGCTGACGAGTTCGACTTGTTCCATTACCTCTCCTTAGGACTGAGATAGCGCTTCAAGCTGCAGCCGCGAGCGTGCTGCACCTCGTTGCTGAGCAGCGTCACGTTATGCCAAGAGCGAGATGAGTGGCGGAGGGTGGGGCGTAGCGGTGTTGTCGCGTCTTTGATCTCTCGCCATACGCCACACGCGACTTGGTACCGGCCTCGAGCCGCTTCGCGACTGCACTAAGTGGGCGTCTGTCGGGTTATCGCCGATTTCGGTCGAGATTTACGGCTTCACGCGAGGCGTCATGGTCGACGACGCAATTAACGGAGGGTCGGCGTCGAGTGCCCGATCCAAACGATTCGACCGAGTCGGAGACCAGGGTCGTTCGTCGCTCCCGATCCCTCAAATTTGATCGGAATTAAGCCGTTGATCATAGACCTCGGGGTTTTCCGAACAGGAGGATGAATGCGCGAGTTCGGGGGTCTCGGAGAAGCGACCCACAAACGCGCTCGACGTAATCGTTCATCGTCACCATCAATACTCCGTCTTTTCGGCGCGTATGCGCTCGTCAGCTTGATTCCTGTGGTTGCTCTCGGTTTCGTTTTGGCGGCGAGTTACCGGTCTGTGGCCCAGGCACGAGGTCTCGCCGAAGGTCGTTCTGAGGCGATCCTCGTCGCGCGCACGGCCATCGAGCCGCTGCTTCGAGGACGGCCCCTCGGCGAGCCCCTCATGGCGCTCGAGAAATCAGACCTTCGAACGTAGTCGCTCGCTCCACCACTGAGGGCGTGATTCTGCGCCTGCGGCTCCGTGATCTCGCCGGAAACGTCGTGTTCTCCGACGATGGCTCGGGTTTCGGTGACGCGGCCGGTGATGATGAGGCGATGGCCGCAGCGCATGGTGCGATCGTGGTGCGCCTGACCAAATTGAATTCAGACAGTACCGATCATGGCAAGCTCGGCCCCGAGTGCATCGAGGCTTACGTACCCATGTTGCGTCCTGAAAGCTGGACCAGACCAGTGGGTGCAAGTCCCACCTGGGTAATCGCCGGAGAGCCCAGTAGCAGACCCCAGTTCGCCGCCGAGAGGCGACGGGCCGAGCGGGGTGTCAAAAGCCTCTTCGGAGGGA
>DATCDR010000252.1:0-27321 GCA_036510575.1 Acidimicrobiales bacterium
CACGCTCAAGAGCCTTCTCGGCCTCGACACACCCAAACACCCAGCTCCAACCCCTACACCGCCGTACTCAACCAGCCCTCCAGGGGAGCCGCACCCATTCGATTTCGGCACGAACGATCCCCGCCGCGGGTGCCGCGGTCCGGCTCTTGGCGAGCGGGCTCGGCTACCTGTTAGCGATCTTCGGAGTCTTCGGTATCTTGGATGTCTCGATCTCCCACCTGCTTGTCGGAGCCGGTCTCGCCGGCGTCGTGCTGGGTATCGCTGCGCAGCAAAGTCTCGGCAATGTGATCGCCGCCGTCGTACTCCTCTTCTCACGGCCGTTCACGATCGGAGATCGCGTGCGCGTGCGCTCCGGTGCTCTCGGCGGCAACTTCGAGGCCACCGTTCTCGGGATGAGCCTCACGTACGTGACGATGCGTACGGCGGACGGAATCCTCAAGGTTCCGAACTCCACCTTGCTTGCTGCCGGGGTCGGAGTACTCACTCCTGATGAAGAGCACCCCGCACCGCTTACTCTCCGCGCGATCCGCAAGAAGGGGTCGAGAGTCAGAGCCCAAAGCCGAAACGGAGGTAAGGCCGCCGTCGTCGCGGTCCGAGGTGCTCGTCGTCGATCCTCTCCCTCGAGGAAACCGAAGGTTGCGACTCACCCCGGTAGTGATCCGGCCATCAAAGAACAGTGACGGAAGACGACGAACTCGCAGAACGGCCTCCCGGAAGTGACGCCTGGCGATTCTCGCCACCCCGTTGTCGAGCTACTACGACGCTTGACGACGTCGACGGACGGTTGTCCGCGAGCGAGGCGCTCAGCGGTACATCGCCGGAAGACCGAACGACTGGAGCCATAACCGGGAGCGGCCCATCTACAGATGTGGTGGCGACGTCCTTTCACGCGAGCAAAGCCGTGTGGCGATTCCTTCGACAATTCACATTGGTCGGGTAACGGCATCTGGCTGACTCGACGCTCACTTGTTCAGGAGGCTGTGGATACTCGTCGCAACGCGCCTTCTCTCCTCATTGCGCCACCAGCCGAACTAACACTCGCACGCTCTGTGCCGTACCCTCGGCTTTGATGCGGAAGCGAAGGAGAGAATCGGTCGGTTTTGCCTCGCTGGCACTCGCGGTGCTCTCGATGGCGCCCCCATGGGCCTCGGTCAGGCATTCTGACGTTGCCCAACCGACGTTGACTCTCACGCGCCCTGTTGGCAACTCGCGAGGGACGACGACCCGACTCGTTCCCGGTCCGCCGCCCGCGTTCGCGTGGCCAAAAAGCGGCGAGGCCGCCGTCGCTGTGCTCGGCGTCGGCCTCGTTGGCGTTTCACCGAAGGAGCGGCCGATACCGATCGCCAGCCTCACGAAGATCATGACGGCACTCGTGATCCTCCACGACCACCCGCTCGCACCGGGTCAATCGGGTCCGGTGATCCCGATCACTGCGAGCGACGCGACGGACTACGAGAGCGACGTTGCAGCCGGAGATAGCACCGTACGGGTCGTCGTTGGTGAGACTCTCACTGAGTACGAGCTTCTCGAGGCGCTCCTTATTCCCTCTGGCGACAACATCGCTGAGCTGCTGGCGACCTGGGACGCGGGGAGCGTTGCGAACTTCGTCGCGAAGATGAATAAGACGGCCGATGTGCTCGGTCTTGCGTCGACACACTACGCGGACCCGAGCGGCGTCAGTCCCTCCTCGGTCAGCACCGCCTCGGACCAATCAATGGTCACTGCGAAGCTGATGGGGAGTGCGGTCGTCCGTTCCATCGTTCGCCGTCCACGACTCGCATTCCCAGTCGCCGGAAATATCCCGAACTACAACCCCGCGCTCGGCATCGACGGCATCATCGGAGTGAAGTCCGGCTGGACCTCCGAGGCGAAGAACTGCCTGGTGACCGCCGCATTCCGGAGTGTTCGGCACCGCGGCGTGCTCGTCATCTCCGTCGCGCTCGGTCAACCGGGCGGGCCCCTGAGCCCGGCGCGAGTCGACGAAGCACTGCTCGCGACGGCGACCAAGGCGCTCGTTGCCTACCGGTTCGCCCACCCCGGCGCTGCCGTCGCCACCGTGACACTGCCTGGGGCGGGCGAGAAGGTGGACCTTCTCGCGCCGCGCGAACCAAGCTTCGTAGTCGTGTGGCACGGCCTCAGGCTTACCCAAAGGATCATCGGCAATGCCGGTACGTCGACGGCAGCACTCGCGAGCAGGCCGGCCGGCTCGCTTGTCGCGAGACTGCAGGTCCTTGCGCCGTGGGGCGTCCTTACAACCCTCCCGCTTCGGCTCGGGACTACTTTCTCATCAACTTGAGCTGCACTCGAAGGCCGCTCGACGCGTCGAGAACGCGCCCTGCTCCGGCAAGGCTCGAGGTCTGACGCTGCCGATGAGGTTGCGTCACGTCGACCCGAGATCCGAACTCCAGGCGTTGAGGAGTGCCTCCGCGCGTGTTGATTCGCCGTGAAAGAGCAACCCTAAGAGGATCACCCAGATACCTATGCTGCCGCCGGCCGCGACGTTCGGTCGCTCCTGCCGTGGTTGAAACCGATGTTGTTGGGTGCCGCAGGGGTAACCATGTGGGGGTTCACGTCGGGGGACCGTCGTCAACTATCTCCGACTGGCGACTATCTGCATTGACATGAGTTCCAGACCGCCCATATAGGTTCGCAGTCCATCGAATTATGATGCGAAACTAGGCTGTCGGGTCTTTGATGTGCTGCTTCGGGGGTAACTCATGGGGTGTGTGGCACTTTCAGCATCGTATGGCGCACGTGGCGATCAAGTGGGACGTTCTGCGGCCGCGCGACTCGGCTTACCATTTCTCGATCGCGCGATCCGGGCAACCGTGGCTAGCCAATTGCACCTATCGGACGAATCGGCCGACAGCCTCGACGAGCGAGCCCCAGGCCGCTGGCAACGGTATTTCAGCTCGACAGCCGGTCTGTCGATGAGTCCGATCTTTGACGAGATGGGTCCGATCGTTAGTCCGGAGACCTTTCGTTCGGCAACCGAGACAGTGCTCCGTGAAGTCGCTGACACGACGGGGGCGGTCATTCTTGGTCGTGCAGCAAAGGTTGTCCTTGCTGGTCGCGATGATGTGTTGTGCGTGAGGCTCGACGGTCCAGCTGAATCCCGAGTCGCTCAGGCCGTTGCCGATGGCAGAGACGAGGCAACTGCGCGAAAGGACCAGAAAGATGTCGATAGTGCCCGCGACTACTACCTGCGCTACTTCTACAGCGCTCACCAAGAAGATGTTCGTCTGTACCATCTGATGATCGACAGCACAGCTCTGCCTGTTGATGTCTGCGTTGATCTCGTCGTGCAGGCTGCGAGGGCCCGCTTTGGGGCAGCCGTGTCGTAGGTTTCGCAATGTCCCGCCCGACGCCCGCGGCGTTAGCCACACGCCAGAGTCCTCGTACGGGTGGGGAACACTTCCTCAAACGCTGGCCCGACCTTAGGCACGCTGCTCACAGTCAGCGACACGTTGCCTCTCCTCGAGAGGATCCGGGAAGCTCGCGCGGACGCGTCCGGCGAGTGACGTATTGCGAACCTCCACCGTCACGCCGGGGTTGCGGCGTAGGCCTGGAGCACTTTCAAGAACGAATGCGTTGCGAGCGCAGGGGCCTCGTCAGTGAACGTATAAATGATGCGGGATCCAGTCCGTAGCCTGGTCAAGCGGCCCCAACCTCGAGGTCCCGCGTGCTGAGTTGACGTTGACGAGTTCGCAGTCATCCGACGTGAACGGTCAGGTCCGAGTGCGCTCATTGGTGCTGGGCCTCGTTCACAACGTCCGTGCGAGTCAACAGGTCCCAAGGAGCACGGCGCGATTGGCCAAAGACATTTTCGGGTGGTGAAGCGCCCATGACGAAGGTGAGTGCAAGAAAGCAGCACGCCAGTAGCGTCGGTATCAGGAGCAAGGCACAGCAGGCCTCGCGAAGCACCGAGCGACCAAGGCCAATGGGCTTCCCATTCGATTTGCGGACCACGCGCAGATTGGTTCGCCGGTAGCTCGGGTTCCGACCGTTCCTCCACTCGACAACGCTCCATGCTAACCAGCCGACTCCAAGCGTCACGACGATCAGTAACGGTGTCAAAAGTAGTGCTTTGATGCGTGTGCCGATGCTGGCCACCGGTAGCCGATCGACGGCGTTCCCACTCTTGCTATTCGCGGGCGTCTCCTCGGGAGACACCTGATTAGGACTCACATTAGCTCCCTGTCTCGTCCACCAGCGGAAGACTCTCTATGTCCTCGAAACGTGGCTTTGTCGCGGCTCTGGTTGCTGGCGGGAGCCTCGTTGTGACGGGACGAGCGCGGAGCAACCAGAGCGCGGATCGACCTTTATGATTGATAAAGTTATCATGTCCTCAGTTCATCAACGGATAAGGAACGCAAGACGGATGGTCACGGAATGATCGAGGAAGGAGCGCTCGCATCAATGACGATGACCGCGCACCGGACCCTTCACGCACGGGTCGAAGAGCTCGCTAGCTTGACGCTGCCCGAGCGCATCGAGTGGTGCGACGGCCCGCCTGAGTAGTACGAGCGCCTCTGTCAGCTGCCCGTGGAAAAGAACACCTTCGTCGTCAAGCTCTCCGACGAGAAGCGACGGGGCAGCTTCTAGGCCCGCTCAGAGCCGCGCGACATCGCACGCATTGAGTCGCGCACCTTCATCTACTCGGCGAAGGAGGAGGATGCTGGGGCGACGAACAACTCCGCCGATCCCACGCGATGCGGGAGCGCCTGGCGGGTCGATGCGGGGCCGAACGTATACGTCATGCCGAAGGGGCCCTCCGGTTCACCGATCGCGCGTCTCGGGGTCCAAATCACGGACTCGCCGTACGTCGCACTGAGCATGGCGGTGAAGACTCGGTGGCCCGGAATGCCGCGCTCGAAGTACTCGGAGAGGACGGCGAGTTCGTCCCCTGTTTGCATTCGGTCCGCGTGCCGCTTTTGTCGGGCGAGGAGGATTCGCCGTGAGCGTGCAATCCGGAGAACCTCCACATCGTCCGCTTCCCTGAGCCGAGGGAGATCTAGTCGTTCGGCTCCGGCTACGGACGAGACAGAAGCAGGTGATACGCGATGACCGAGAGCGTGCCGACCTGTTAAGACGGCGGTGACCTCTTGGCACGTTCGTGCCAAGAGGTCAATCCTTGACCCTGCGACCGGGCTGGGGGATCCGCCAGAACCACGTTATCGGTTGGCTACGCGAGAAGGTTGAGCATTTAGAACACTGCTACCTACAGAGCCTCGAGCTCGATATCTAGTTCGTGCCCCTGTCGGCGGTGAGGTCTCCGTAGACGGCTGGTGGGAGATCGCGCCTCGAACAGTGGTTACCAGGTAAATGGCTCCTCCTAACTCGAGGGGGGAAGGAGACGGAGGAACTCGAGCACCAGATGCAGGTGGTGGCCGAGCTTCAAGGTCTCGATCCACGCGAGCTCCGCTTCGTTCGCCGACGGTGACAGCGTTGCTGCACCGGGGCCGAGGACCCGCTCGAGTTCGT
Source organism: Acidimicrobiales bacterium (assembly GCA_036510575.1). Lineage (GTDB taxonomy): Bacteria > Actinomycetota > Acidimicrobiia > Acidimicrobiales > Bog-793 > DATCDR01. The sequence continues at coordinate 5,485 of DATCDR010000252.1, forward strand.
CGCCGAGTTGCAGCGCCGCCGCGACGTCGATCGAGCTGGCGGCTCGCTGTAGGTCATCCTCGCTCACCCGGTCTCCGCCGAGCAATCGGAGGAGCGAGGTCGTCCGTACGTCGATGGAGCCCCTGGCGCTTCGTAGGTGGAGTCCGCGTGCGAGGTCCTTCACCCAAGGGACGACGAGCCAGAGTCGCGCGCTATCAACAGCAAGATCTTCGACGATGGTAGCGCCGAGCACGGTGGTCACGGCGTCGTTACAGAACCCGGCGATTGCCGCGAGAAGTGAGGTGCCGAGAGGCCCGAGGGTCGAACAGCTCTGGTCCTTCGAAGAGGTCGGCCGTCTCGTCAGAGGTCGTTTCCGGCATAGGAGAGGTTGAAGCTCTTGTTCGCGAGCGGGAAGTCCGGAACGATTGTGTCCGCCAGCGCCACTGACAGAGCCGGCCAATTGAGAAACGACGGGTCGACGATCTTGCAGCGTGTGATCGCGCCCAACCGATCGACCTCGACACGATGGACGATGCCTCCGCGCCAACCCTCGACGATGCCGATCCCCGAGCCACCGCGGCGGCTGATTCGTGGCGCGACGGCACGGAGCACCGAGGCCTCTCGCGCGAGGTCGTCGATCACCGCCAACGAGACGCGAACCTCGGCGACTCGGACCGCGAATCGTGCCTGTACGTCACCGGCGGTTTCGCTCATGACATGGAATCGCTCGCCGAGTTCGGCGAAAGGATGTGCCACGCGAGCATCGAGTGCTATCCCGGATGCTCGGGCAACCACGCCCAACGCCCCCGTACCCACGGCATCGTCGGCAGAAAGCACGGCGGTCCCATGGAAGCGCTCCATGACGACGGTGTTCGAGGTCGCGAGTTCGACCAGCTCCTCGAAGCGCTCGGCGATCTCACTGAGCTCCTGCGGTGTCGGAAGACGCTGCAGCGAGACGCCGCCGGGCAGGATCGCCTCGCGGAGTAGCCGATGGCCGGTCACCTCGCCGTTGAGACGGAGCAACTGCTCGCGAACCGTCAGGGCACGCGCCTGGACGAGTCCGAAGCCGACGTCGTTGCTGAGCGCGCCGACATCAGCCACATGGTTGTACACGCGCTCCAGCTCGAGGAGCAGCGCGCGAAGAGACGCCGCCTCGTCGGGCACGTCGATCCCGCATGCCTCCTCGACCGCCAGGCAGTAGGCGAGGTTGTGGCCGACGGCGCTGTCGCCGGACACTCGCTCCGCGAGCGCGACTCCGTCGTCGACGTCGCGTCCCTCGAAGAGCTTCTCGATGCCACGGTGCGTGAACCAGAGCCGTGCCTTCATTTTGAGGATCGTCTCGCCGACGACCGAGAGGCGGAAGTGTCCCGGCTCGATGAGACCCGCGTGGACCGGTCCGACCGGAATCTCATAGACGCCGGGACCCTCCACCCGAACGAACGGGAAGGGCCCGGCGTCAGTCCGCATCGGCGGCGCCGCACCTGCGTCGTGCAGCATCGGGTGCCATCCCTCTGGCCAATGTTGATGGAGGACCAGCGGACGGAGAAACGGATGTCCCACCGGGACGATCCCGAACAGGTCGTGCATCTCGCGCTCGAAGCGACTCGCCGGGAACGAGAGGTGCCCGAGCGAGGGAACTGACGGCCGATCCGGGTCGAGACGCAGTTGGAGCTCGACCCGCCGGTCCGGTGGCCCGGCCACGAAGACGTACACGACACGCAGCGCCGATCCGTCATCGTGACCTACCACAGTCGCGAGGCGAAAGCCCGCAGCTAGCAGTGCGGTGGCGTAAGGCAGCAGTTCGTCCGCGGCGATCAATGAGCTCGTGCGGTGAAATCGGGTCGCTATGTCGGTGCTCATGGCACGACGTTCATCGCACAACCACGTGTGCAGCGGCGTGGAGCAATGGCTGGAGTGGCCAGGCGAGGACGCCGAAGGCCGCGCAGGCAAGAAGACCCGAGACGAGTGGGATGCTGACCAGTCGCGACGTGGCTACGGACGCCTCGGACTTTGGCGTTCCGCCGAGAAGGAGGTGTCGGCCGTGCGCCATCACGACCGCGAAGATCACCGCCATGCAGACGAGCGAGATACCTGCGACCCAGCCGAGGCCGACCGCGACCTCGGCGCGGATCATGTTCAGCTCGCTCACGAAGAGGCTGAAAGGGGGCAGACCCAACAGCGCGACGAGACCGAAGCCGAAGATGCCGCCGAGCACGGGACGTCGCGCGAGGAGTGCCGGGACCTTTTCGATCTCACTTGCTCCTTCGAGGATGAGGATCTCGCCTGACGCGAGGAATAGCACCGCCTTCGCGAGACCGTGGCCGAGGATGTGCAGCAGCACTGCCGCGATCGCGAGCGAGCTCCCCGCTGCGGCACCGAGCGCGATGAGGCCCATGTGTTCGATGCTGTGGTAGGCGAGCATCCGCTTGTAGTCCTTCTGGGTGATGAGCAGCGAGGCGGCGACGATGAGCGATCCGAGGCCGACGATGACGAGCAGCGTCCGGCTGTAGCCGATACCGAGTGCACCGTCCGCGATCGCTTTGAAGCGCAAGAGCGCATAGAACGCGACGGTGAGGAGCACCCCGGACATCAGTGCGGACACCGGCGCCGGTGCTTGGCTGTGCGCGTCGGGTAGCCAGCTGTGCATCGGTGCGAGCCCGACCTTCGTGCCGTAGCCGAGGACGAGGAGGGCCATGGCGAGGCGCATCACGCCCGGATCGAGGTGTCCCGAGGCCGCCATCAGCGACGTCCAGTCGAGGACGCCGGCTCCGTGCGATTGGATGCTGCTGGATCCGATTGCCCGTCCGACCGGGTGGAGGGCGGCGAAGTAGACCAGCACGGTTCCCAAGAAGGCGAGTGCAATGCCGACCGAGCAGATGATGATGTACTTCCAAGAGGCCTCGAGCGCCCGATCGCTTCTCCGGTGACCGACTAGGAAGGTCGTCGCGATCGTCGTCGCTTCGACGGCAATCCACATCGCCCCGAGGTTCGACGCAAGCACCGCGGTAAGCATGCAGGTCACGAAGATCTGAACCAGCAGGGCGTAAAGCGCGCCATGTCGTCGGCTCGATTGTTCGCGCTCGATCTCGACACCGAGATAGCGGATGCCCTGCCACGCGGCGAGCAGCGCGATCGTGCCGATGACGACGACCATGAAGGAAGAGAGCGCGTCGGCGCGAAGTGCCCCGTCGAGCGCGCCGATCGCCTGGCGGTTCGTTGTCCTCGCGGCGAGCACGATGCCGAGGCAGAGGACGGTGCCGTTCGCAACCGTCGTGAGGTACCCGACCCAGCGCGCCCACGGCACGATCGCTGCGACGATCCCAGCTGTGAACGGGACGCAAAGGATGGCGTAGAGCAGCATCAGTCGTGCAGCTCGCGTAGCTGATCGAGGTCGAACGGCCCAAGCGCGCGGTGCATCGTCGACGCGAGCACACGCAGCACCACGACAACGAGGAGGACGTCGAGCGATGCACCGAGCTCGACGAGGAGCGGAACTCCTGCGGTGAGCAAGAACGCGACGAGCGCGACCCCGTTGTCGATGAGCAGTAGGCCGACGATCTGTGAGACGGCCTTTCGGCGAGTGACGAGCAAGAAGAAACCGAGCAGCACCGTCGCCAACCCGATGGGTGTGAGATGGGTCGCCGTGTTGGGGAGCAGAGCGGTGAGCTTCCCACTCACCAAGAATGCGACGACGATGAGCGCGGCCGCGACGACGAGGGAGGCCGAGACGTTGATCGATGCCGCGGTCTCACGACTGCCGGGATCGCGACGGACGAGCTGTCGGAGCAGTGCTGGGATGACGATGCCCTTGGCGACAAGGACCACTCCCGCGATGACACCGAGCCCGACATCGTGCTCGTGGGCGGCAAGAACGGCGGCAACGACGCCGAGCGCGATTCCCTGGATGGAGAGCGCGGAGACGATGGCCCGGAGGTCCCGACGCCAGAGCGTGACCACCGCGCAGACCAAAACGGCACCCGCGGCGAGATCGAGCGCGTCAACGTATGCAGGTCCACTCATCGGGTGACGAGTCCGGTCACGACGGACAACACGGCAAGGACGAAGCCCCCGGTGAGGAGCTCGGGGACGCGAAAGAGCCGAAGCTTGGCCGTCCGCACCTCGAGGAGCGCGATAGCGACGGCGATCACGACCACTTTGGCGGAAAGCGCGACGACGGCGATCACGATGTGTGCCGGGTTGGTCGACGTGGCGATGCCCCAAGGGAAGAAGAGACTCGCCGCCAGCGAGAGGAGGAACCCGAGCCGCATCGCCTCACCGAGGGTGACGAGCGCAAGCTCAGGTCCCGCGTACTCGAGCACCATTGCCTCATGGATCATCGTCAGTTCGAGATGCGTCGACGGATTGTCGATCGGGATTCGCCCCGTCTCCGCGAGGATCACGATCAGAAACGCAACGAAGGCCAACAGGCGCTCCGGGCCCGCCGCCCAGCTCGGATGGGCGAGTGTCGCGGCGACAATCTTTGGAAGGTTCGACGTTCCCGCCTGGACCGAGAGCGCGAGGATCGCGACGAGAAGGGCCGGCTCCGCGAGTGCACCGATCGTCATCGCTCGACTCGATCCCATGCCACCGAAGGCCGTGCCCGCATCGAGCCCCGCGAGCGCGAGGACGATCGAGCCCATGAGCAACAAGAAGACGACGACGAACAGGTCAGCGCTGTGCTCGAGCACCGGAGTCGTCGTGACCAGTGGCGAAACGACAATCGCGACAGCCGCAGTCGCAACGAGCACGAACGGCGCGATGGGCAACACGGCGCTCGAGTGTTCGGCATGGACGGATTCCTTCGTGAGAAGCTTTCGCAGATCACGGAGCGGTTGGTGAATCGGCGCGCCGATGCGACCCTCGGCACGCGCACGAACCTTCGCCATCACGCCGAGGACGAGCGGACCTCCGAGGACGATCATGACGAGCTGAACGATCGACGTGACGATCGACGCGCCGAGCCCGCTGGTGGTGACTGTCGCCGTCATGCGAGCGCCACGAGAACAATGACCAGTGCGACGAAGCCGTAGGCGAGGTAGCGATGCACGCTGCCGTTCTGCGCACGACTGGCGAACGCACCCCAAACCGCGACGAGGCTGATGACCGGGCGGTACACCGCGCGCTCGATCCCGTCATCGGCTCGTGTCTGGTAGTGGATCGCCTGAGCGAAGTACCGCGACTCGGCGACGTGGGTGACCTCGATGTCGTGGTCCGGTCGGAGCACGTCGGCGAACACTCGCCCGAGCGGCTCGGCGAACGACGTCGCGGTGTACTCCATCCGAGCGGTCTGTAGCTCGCGACCACAACCCCACGCCTCGGCCCTACGAACGCTCCGACGCGCGACGAGGCGCACGACTCCAAAAGTGAACAGCATCGCGGCGAGACCGGCGGCAACGAGCAGCATCGGTTCGATCGCGGACCCGATACCGGGGAGACCGAGTCCGAGACCGGCGCGAAGTGGCGTCGCGGACGAGGTGCCGAGCGCCACCCCGCTCGCCCGGTCGAGGGCCGTCGCGAGGAGACCAGGCGCGACGCCGATCACGAGGCAGGGGGTCGCGAGCAAAGCCATGCCGGCGAGCATCGAAGGAGTGACCTCGTGTGCGTTCGCCGCACCGTCCGAACGTGGCTGGCCGAGAAAGCCGATGCCGATCGCCTTCACGAAGGCCGCGGCCGTGAGCCCTCCGGTGAGCGCAAGGGCGGCGACGCCCGCGAGGAGCGCGACGAGGGTCGCTGCGCCGTGCGCCGCGAAACCATGGAGGAGGGACTCGAGCAACAGCCATTCGCTCGCGAACCCGTTGAACCCCGGCAGCGCGCTGATCGAGAACGCGCCGACTGCGAACAGCACTGTGGTGAAGGGGAGGCGACGCGTGAGCCCGCCGAGCCGGTCGAGGTCGCGCGTTCCGGTCGCCCGCTCGATCGCACCCGCGCCGAGGAAGAGGCAGCCCTTGAACGCGGAGTGATTGACGAGGTGGAAGAGTGCGGCGAGCATCGCCAGGGCCGCGAGCGACCGGTGCCCAGTGACCAAGAGCGCGCCCGCGGCACCAACCCCGATCAGCACGAGACCGATGTTGTCCACCGTCGAATACGCAAGGAGCCGCTTCAGGTCTGAGCTCGCCGTAGCGTGCAGCGCGCCGTACAGCGCGGAGAGGACTCCGAGTGCGATGACGACGAGCCACCACCACAGAAAGCCCCCGCCGAGCAGCTCACCGCTGACGCGGATGATGCCGTAGATGCCGAGGTTGACCATGGCTCCGGACATCAGGGCAGAGACGGGGCTCGGGGCCTCCGGGTGCGCGCGCGGCAGCCAGACATGGAGCGGAACCGCGCCCGCCTTGGAAGCGAATCCTATGAGCACGAGTAGGAAGGCGATCGAGCGGAGCGCCGGCGAGAGGGTCGCGGCGTGGGTACGGATGTCGGTGAAGGTCTGGCCGCCGGCGTTAGTCGCGAGCAGGACGAGCCCGATCAGGATCGCCGCCGCCCCAATGTGGGTCATCGATGCATACCACTGGAATGCATCGCGCGCGGCGGCGCGATGTCGATGTTCGACGAGGAGCAAGAGCATCGAGGTGAGCGCCATCAGCTCCCAGGCGACCAGGAACGTCGCGACGCTCGAAGTGGCGGGAACGAGGAGCAGGCTTGTCAGGAACAGCGGGAACATCGCCGTCGCGGTCCGACTTCGCAGCGCATGCTCGGCGTAGCCGACGCCGTAGCAACTGGCCGCCAAGCCGACACCAGCCGTTGTCGCGATGAACAGCGCTCCGAGCGGATCGAGTCTGAGGTCGATGCCGGTGAGGGGCAGGACCGCCGCTGAGTGAAGGGTGACGGCATGACCGGTCGCGAGGACTCGCGTCGCGGCCCCGAACGTCATGACGCACGCGCCCGAACTGCAGACCGCCGTTCCGAGTACGCGAACGCGAACGGGCAAGATCGCGCCGGCGATCGCCCCAGCGAGCCCAAGGCCGAGGCCAACGAGGAGGAGGGTCATGGTCAGCGCCCGGTGAGCCCTCGCAGCGCCTCGGTGATGGCTGTCGGGTGTGGCGGGCACCCCGGAATCGTGACGTCGATGTCGACGAGCGCGTCGAGATCCGCCTCGATGCCGTAGGCACCGGCGAAGATGCCCCCGTTCACGGCACAATCACCACACGCAATAACGACTCGGGGTTCGGGTGTCGCTTCGAGGGTCTTCTGGAGCGGTCCGGCCATGTTCTTCGTAACTACGCCGGTGACGAGGAGGCCGTCGGCGTGACGAGGCGAGGCGACAAGGCGAGCGCCGAAGCGGCCAGCGTCGTAATGGGGGCCGAAGGCGGAGGCGATCTCCAGTTCGCAGCCATTACATGATCCGACGTCGACGTGTCGGAGCTGCAGCGAGCCCTTGAAACGCGGTTGTTGTCTTGTAGCTACAGGACGCGGAAGCTCCTCTGTAACGGCGCGAGTAAAGACAGACCGGAGGACGGATCGACGCCGCATGATTTACGAAGTTATCATGCTCTAAGTTCATCATCCTTTTAGGTACGGCGGACGACGGACCGCGCCGCGGCGTTACTGCACGAGCGAAAGTGGGGTGTTCGCATCATGGCAATGACAGCAGATCGGACCTTGCAAGGGTGGGTCGACGAGTTCGCCGAGCTCACCAGACCAGACCGTATTCAGTGGTGTGACGGCTCGCCGGCGGAGCACGAGCGACTCTCTCAGCTTCTTGTCGACAACAACACGTTTGGGAGGCTCTCCGACGCCAAGCGGCCAGGCAGCTACTGGGCCCGCTCGGATCCGCGCGATGTCGCCCGCGTCGAGTCTCGGACCTTCATCTGCTCCTTGAACGCCGAGGACGCGGGACCGACGAACAACTGGGCCGAACCCGATGTGATGCGCGAGACGCTCAGATCACTGTTCACCGGCTCGATGCGCGGGCGGACGATGTACGTCATCCCATTCTCGATGGGACCGGTCGGCTCGGAGATCTCCCGCCTCGGCGTGCAGCTCACGGATTCGCCCTACGTCGCGCTTTCGATGCAGGTGATGACCCGTGTGGGAACCGCCGCGCTCGATGCACTTGGCGAGGCAGCGAACTTCGTACCTTGCGTGCACTCCGTTGGCGTCCCGCTCGCGCCGGGCGAAGGGGACGTGCCCTGGCCCTGTAATCCGGAGCAGCTCTACATCGTGCATTTCCCCGAGTCGCGAGAGATCTGGTCGTATGGCTCCGGCTACGGTGGCAACGCGCTGCTCGGGAAGAAGTGCCTCTCGCTTCGTATCGCCTCGGTGATGGCCCGCGACGAGGGTTGGCTCGCGGAGCACATGATGATCTTGAAGCTCACCTCGCCAGCCGGGGAGTCGCGCTACATCGCTGGTGCGTTCCCCTCGGGGTGTGGAAAGACCAACCTCGCGATGGTGATCCCGAGCATCCCCGGATGGAAGGTCGAGACGATCGGCGATGACATCTGTTGGATGAAGATCGGACCCGACGGTTACCTGCGGGCCATCAATCCAGAGTTCGGATTCTTCGGTGTGGCGCCGGGAACCAGTGAGCACACCAACCCGAACGCCGTTCGCATGCTTTCATCGAACACGATCTTTACGAACACCGCACTCACCGACGACGGCGACGTGTGGTGGGAGGGGCTCTCCGACGAGCCGCCCGAGCATCTCACCGACTGGCGAGGGGAGTCATGGACGCCCTCCTCGGAGGAACCAGCCGCGCACCCTAACTCCCGCTTCACTTGTCGCGTTGCGCAGGACCCGGCGATAGCGCCGGAGTGGGATGATCCCGAAGGCGTGCCGATCTCCGCGATCCTCTTTGGCGGCCGGCGTGCATCGGTGGTGCCCCTCGTACACGAGGCTTTCGGCTGGGAACACGGAGTCTTTCTCGGTTCGATCATGGCCTCGGAGACGACGGCAGCCGCCACCGGCGCGGTCGGCAATCTTCGTCGAGATCCCTTCGCGATGTTGCCGTTTTGTGGGTACAACATGGCCGATTACTGGGCGCACTGGTTAACGTTTTCCCTTCGCACCGACGCGGCGAAGTTGCCCAAGATCTTCTACGTCAATTGGTTCCGAAAAGACGCTGATGGGAGATTCCTCTGGCCAGGCTTTGCCGAGAACTCCCGAGTGCTCGCCTGGGTCTTCGAACGATGCGCAGGACGCGGACGCGCGCATATCAGTCCGATCGGCTACCTCCCCGGAGAAGGAGCGATCGAACACGACGACCTCGGAGTGAGCGAGCGCGACTGGACGGAGCTGTTTCGCATCGATCCAGACGAGTGGCGAGCAGAGGTGCTCGCGATCCGTTCGCACTATGCCGTTTTCGGGAACCGGGTCCCGCTGCCACTCATTCGTCAGCTGAACGCGCTCGCGGCCCGCCTACGAACCGGCCAATGAGCTGTTCGACCTAGCGACTGCTCAGCGCGCGCCGGAAAGTCCCGACGACGTTCTAGCCGCAGTGCGCAGCCGCTCTGCTGCCGGCCGTTCGACGAACTTCACGCCGTTCAGCTCCGCCATGAGCTGGGTCGATTCTGCAAGTGTGCTCGTAATGATCGCCTTCGCGACTTCGAGGAGCTCGAACATTCGCTCATCGGTGACCGAATACCAGACCGTGGTTCGGTCCTTTCGCGCCTGGAGGACGTTAGCTCGCCGGAGCACACCGAGCTGTTGGGAGAGATGTGACGACTCGAGGCCGACCTCGGGAATGAGTTCGCCCACGGAGCGCTCGCCGTCGCGGAGGAGCTCGAGGATTCGGATGCGCGCCGGGTGGGCGAGCGTTTTGAAGAAGTCTGCCTTCACCTGATAGATAGGTCTCGGCATAGGTGTCAGCAGCCCCTCTCGAGAGGATGCGCGTTCAACGCTTGGTCCTAGACAGCTGGATTACTGAAAAGTACATCAAGTCGTCATTTTATCAGGGAGTCGCCCCTCGGCGTCGAACCCTGCGTCGAAGCGATCACGGTCGTTTGTCCACGGACCAGAAACAAGGGACATTTGGCCCTAGCCGCGAAAGCGCCACGATCGGGAGACGGGCCAGGTCCGATCATTTTCCACGGACCTTCGCCAGCATCGGTTGGTGACCCGCTGAGCATTGGAAGCGCCCGCTTGCCCGGCGGCCGCATAGATGTGCTTGTGTGGATATTCACCTCCCATTCTGGCAGGACCACAGGCAGTAATCATGAGTGATCGAGTTACTCAGCTGCCGCTTAGCGGCTACTCAGGTGAGCACTAAGTTCGGGGCGTGATACAGACCTGGCCGATCATCGGGCGCGGCGGCGAGATCGCCTCGATCCTGGCCGACCTACGGCGGGGCGTGGGCACCGTGGTCGTCGGAGAGGCAGGGGTCGGCAAGACCGTGTTGGCACGCGAGGTGCGACGACAACTGGACGCGGATGGGTGGCGCACCGAGCTGGTGTTGTGCAGCGCACGGCCGGGCTCCTCCTTGCTGACCCTCGTGCAGGCCGTCGCAGCCGACGGTCCGGATGGGCTGTGGCCGGCAGATCGGGCGGCACGGTTGCCGGGCTCTCCCGAGACGAGGGTGCTGTTGGTCGATGACGCGCACCTGCTCGATGACGAGTCCGCAGAGTTGCTGTGGCGGGTGGCTGGCGGTGGCGCGGCACTTGTGGTGGCTACGGCGCGTACGGGTGCGCGGGCTCCGGATCGGGTGGCCCGACTGTGGGCGGACGGGGCATGCAGCCTCCTCGCTCTTACGCCGTTGGCCGACGGTGGTGTTCGGGCGTTGTTGGAGATCCTTCTCGGCGGCGACGTGGAAGACCGGCTACCTCGGTTGCTCGTCCGCCGTGCAGCGGGCAACGCTCTTTTGCTCAGGGAATTGGTGCGTTCGGGCGTAGATTCTGGCGCGATCGAGCGAAGTCACGAGGTCTGGCGGTTGGCAGACAAGCTCCCTGTTGGTGCTGGCGCGACCGACCTGATCCGCAGCAACCTCGCCGGGCTGGACGCAGACGAACTGCACGCGGCGCAGTTGCTGGCGATCGGCGAACCATTGCGCTTGGAGATGGGCGAGTCCATCATGGGCAATGGGTTGATGGAAGCGTTGGAGGACAAGCGGATCCTGGCGCTTGACGACACGGTGGACGGGCCGGTGCTCACCCTCGGTCATCCGCTCTACGGCGACGTCTTACGAGCTGACGTCGCGCCGCTGCGCCTGCGTCGTCTCCGACGTGAGCTGATCAAGGCGGTCCAAGAAGCGAAGACACCGAGCGCACACGATGTCTTGCGATTAGTGGTGTGGCGCGTCGAGCTCGGCGAGGTTCCCGAACCGGCCGATCTGCTGGCCGCCGCTCGCCTGGCTCGCTCGTTCAGCCATGCCACGGCAGAACGGCTGGCGCGGGCTGCCTTGGCGGCGATCGTTTCGGTCGACGCCTTGGTGTTGTTGGCTGAGATTCTCATCATGCAGGGCCGGGTGGCGGAGGCAGACCGACTGCTCGATGAGCTAGTGCCGGATTCGCTCTCCGATGAGGACCGCCAGGCGGTGACCTACGCGCGGGCGTTGTGTCGGACGAGGCTCGGCGAGGTAAGCGAAGTCGCCACGATGATCACCGGTGCTGTTATTGACAAGGCGGCGACCTCTCTTCAGGTGCAAGGGATCTACGCGCAGGTACTGATGCTTGATGGTCGCATCGACGAGGCACTCGTGGCCGCCCGCCCACTCTTCGATGACGAGTTGGCCGATCCGGTCACCCGGACGATCGCGGCGTGCACCCTCATCGTCGGCGAGGGCATCGTCGGCCGCGCAGGTGAGAGTCACCGCATCATGCTTGAATCGCTGCCGTCGGTGGAGGCGGCACGCGCAGTGCTCCCATTCGGACTGGGCACGGTGATGGTCGCGACGACAATCCGCCTGTCTGAATCGGGTCGAGTCGATGAGGCCGACCACATCGCACACCAGATGTATGACCGGGCACTCGCCGAGGACGACGAGTGGCTCCGGCCCCGTGGTGCCTCAGGTTTGGGCGTTACTGCATTGATGCGCGGAAAGGTTCGAACAGCGACCCGCTATTTCCGTATTGCCGTCGCCTCGCTCAACGAACTCGACGGGCAGTACCTGTGTTACAACCTGTCCTTTCTGGCTCGTGGCGCGGCGCTTGCCGGTTTCGTCGACGAGGCCCGCCAAGCACTCCGTCCACCGCCGGAGGCGCCTCGCTTTCCGCTCTTCGAAGCCGACTGGGCGATCGCCGAGGCCGCGCTGTTGGCTTCTGAAGGCTCCTTCGACGCGGCTGCTGAGCGGGCGCTTTATGCGGCGCGACGGGCGGCCTCACTCGGTGCGTGGGCCATCGTGGGCTTAGCCGCGCACGACGCCGCGCGCTACACCGGAACGCCTGACGCAGCTCCGCTCGTTGCCACCGCCGCCGAGCGGGTCGATAGCCCGTTGCATCCCAATCTCGCGGATTACGCAAAGGCTCGGGCTGCCGATGACCCGCGGCGCCTGATCGCCGTGAGCACGCGCTTTGAGGTGCTGGGGACGCTGCTCTTCGCCGCCGAGGCGAGCTATGCGGCTGCCATGGCCTACCGGAGCGGGGGCGACGGACGCGCCGCGGCCGCAGCCACCGTGCGGGCCACCTCTTTGCACGCGCGCTGTGAGAATGCGTTCATCCCTTGGGTTGCCGGGTTCCAGAGCGACGAGGTTCTCACCCGCCGGGAACAGCAGATAGCTCTCTTCGCCGCGGCCGGAAAAGCTGACAACACGATCGCGACGGAGTTGGAAGTATCCGTTCGGACGGTGCAGAATCATCTCTCCCGCACCTACCGCAAGCTCGGCGTCACAAGCCGCCACGATCTTCCCGACGCCCTCGCCTTGAGGACAGCGGATCGGTCAGGTCCAGGTCACGCCTGAACCCTCGCGCCCAGAATTCCGTTCAGAGTGAGCAGGTATCGAGCAGCATCTGAGTAGGTCGATTACTCATGTGCAGATTCTGGTTGTCCTGCCAGGATCTGCAGAAGTAATGTCCCCATCCGTCGTAGCGCTGTCAATGGCGGTGTTGACAGTTGACGAATAACGATCCAAAGCGAGGACGTTTTATGATCACGCAACCCCGCGAAAGAACCGACCGTCATGGCGGGAGCGGCATCGACGAGCGGCGGCCCGGAGGACGCCGCGGGCGCTCGATTCGCTCGCCGACGGCTGCTTGCGGGAGGGCTTGGCGTCGCGATGGCGACGATGACTCCCGCTCCCGCAGCGAGTGCCGCGTCGGCTAGCAGTGCAAGCCCAGTTCGGGCCGCGCTGGCCGTTCCGGCTGCGACCCCGAAGTCGTCATCGGCTTGCGGTAAAGTAACGGCAGAATCAGTCGCCGCGATCGTCGGCCACGCCACACCGGCGCTAGGAGCCGATTTCTCCAACGCCCGCTTCCCAGCGACAAAGGCGTCCGGCGGAGTCTCGGGCGTCGCGACTCAGTGTGACTACGGGAAGGCGCCGGCAATCATCATTCTCTTCCTCGCTGTCACCTCGAAGCCGCCCTCGGTAAGCGTGCTCGAGAGCGCGACCAAGACGTCGGCGGCATCGGGGGGCGAGAAAGTCAAAATCACGTCGTACTCTGGACTCGGCATCCCCGGATTCCTCGTCAGTGTCGGCAGCTCCAACGAAGCGATCGGCCTCTCCGGTACGACAGAATTTCGGGCCACAGCGTACTCGTTGCCGCTGTCAAAGCTCGCAGCACTAGCCAAGCTGGCCAGAAAACTCTGATCAGTGAGCCACGTGCAGGGTATGCGACACCCTCACGGTCGAACCCAGACCAAGCCCGAGTCGTAACGTGTGTGGAAGCCAGAACCGGAGTGCGTACTCATAGGTAAGCGCCTGAGTACTGCAAGTACTCATGTCGGAAGGGGACCCGTCCTGCCACGATCTGTATAGGCATGCTCACCACCCGTCATCGCGCTGTCAACGGCCGATGTTGAAGGTGTCGAAAATCAACGGGAAGCGATCGGAAGCGAGGACGTCTTATGACGATCGAATTCCATGGAAGAACCGACCGTTCCGGCGTGGTCGGCGTCGACCAGCGACGATCTCGAGCATTGCGGGGAGTGCGATTGGCCCGCCGACGATCGGTCGCAGTTGCGCTTGGTGTCGCGATGGCACTTCCGATGGCGGCGACCATTACAGCTCCCGCAGCGAGCGCGGCGACGGCCATTAGTGCGAGCAGCTCGCTGCCGTGTACGCCGAAGGTCATCAAGATCCAGGGACACAACGCCGCAGTTAATTGCGGACCGGCGACCGCCACGCTGCACCTCGGTGGCAAGACGTACACCTTCCGAAACGGCTTCTGCCAGCAGAGTAAGTCGGCCGGCTCAGCGCTCATACTCGATCTAGGCACAATCGTTTCCGGCGTCAAAGGTAATGCGGGCCAGGCCGATTTCAGCATGCTCATCGGCTCGGTCCACTCGCTCGCATCGGTCCTCGGTGCCGACTACGGCGGAAAGGACCTCCTTGGTGGAGAGAGCTTGATCAACGTCGTTGGCAGTATTCCTTCCAAGGGCACATTCACCTCGAAGGTCACCGTCGGCGCAAGGTTCACTGGCTCGTGGAACTGCCACGGAGTGGTCTGGAAGGGACCGTGAAACACCATGGGATCGATATGTCGGCGCAACTTTCACCCTCTCCCGCGACGGTGTTCTTGATCAGAACTGCCTTTGGGGGAGGTTGACATGCCGGAAGCTCTGTCGATCTCCGGTCGTAGCGATCTGCGCCGATTTGAGCTGGCGAAAGGTTTTGAACAGGTCTCCAGCTTCAAAACCGTCTGTTGTAGCGCCGTTGATGGCCGATGTCAAAGGCGCCAACAATTCATCTGCAGTAAAGGACGTGCAGTGTCAGACGGAAGGTTGCAGGTATTTCCCCGCCGAATGTTCTCAGGCCGGACGTCGGTGACGATTTCCGAGAAACGATCGACAAGAGAGAAGCGAGGCAGACAGTTATGAATATCATAAACGGTTCACGTGCGGTCGGGTCTGACACCATGGCCGGTGAGCGGGGTTTTGGGCGCGTTCGCGGAATGCGATTCGTTCAGCGACGTTCGGCGCTGTTCGTTATGGCTGTCGCGATGGCATCGGTGGCTGCAACACCCCTCGCAGGTGTCGCGGCGGCATCCGCACGTTCGACGATCCATGCGAGTGGCGTCCAGACGATCAACTACTCCGGGCCTGCGAAGGTGACGCTCGTAATCGGAGGAAAGCCCTATGCATTCAAGAACGGTGAATGTGCGTCGATCAAGGTAAGCGGCATCACCGTCGACCTCGCGATGGGATCGATCGTCCAACAGACGAAGACCGGTGCAACGGTGAGCAAGAACTCGGGAAAACCGTACTTCAGTTTGGATCTCTCACCTGGTCAGAACAGTGACCTACTCGGCACCGTCTGGTCCGGTGGCAAGGAGCTCACCGGGGGCGGGATCGTGTCGGTAAGCGGAACGGTCGCGGCGAAGGGAACATCGAAGGGGACGTTCAAGAGCGCCAAGGGTGCGTACGACGCGTTGGGCAAGCCGTTTTCGGTTTCGGGATCATGGAACTGCGAGGGCGCCTTCGCCAAGCACTGATCAGCTGTAGTCCGCGATGCCCGATCTGGAGCCGTGTCGCTTGCCATCGATACGTCCGAGCTGAGGGTCGATCGATTGGAAGGTGATTCGTGGAGATCCGTGGCAGTGTCGCAACGCGTTTTTGCATTCGCCCGTCAGATCACGGTTCTCCCGAGTGGTCTGCGAGAGCATTTATCCGAGGGCGGAGCGGACTGAGATCTGAAGCTACAGTCATGGCACGAGGACGCCACCGCATCGGCGCCGCGTTTGCCGCCATGATGGCAACGCTCGTACTGCTTGGCGTGTCGCTCGGGATTGCTGTCGGCGCGTCGGCTGCATCCCCGCAAACGCCCGCCGAGGCCTGTGCACAGCAGGCGAAGACTGGGCCGGTCGATAGCGCCTTCGCGTTGGCGGTCTGCACCGACCTCGTGCAGGATCTCACCGATATCGGGAACATGCTCGGCATGGTGGTCATTCAGCCGACCAGCAGTAGCCTCACGACGCCCGTACGGGTGATCTTCGACGCCTCTGCGGGTCCTCCGAACGACATCTTGGAAACGAAGCCCTTCGTTCCCGGGCCCGACCTCAATACCCGTGGTCTGATCGGTGACGAGCCCTGCCAGATCACCTTCTATCCAGCTGCTTACGATAAGGAGAAGCCGCTGGGCAGTGGCGTGTCGCCCCGCTTGCACGTGCTGATCGCGCACGAGGTGGTGCACTGCTACCAGAACGTCGTCACCAACGCCTTCAAGGCGGGGTTGTCTGCCCACGATGGGTTTCCGCAGTGGGTGTCTGAAGGTTCAGCGACCTATCTCGCGACGCAGTATGCCGGACACGGCGAGGACGGGACGGCGTCGTATTGGAAGGGATGGATTGAGAACGAGAACAAGAACCTGACGCTGCGCGAACGAGACGCGGTCGGCTGGTATTCGCTGGTCGCCTACGTCAACCACGATCGATTGTGGTCAAAGATGGCAGACGCTTGGCGGGCCTACCTGACTGGTGGCGCCACCGCCTATATCGCCGCGCTCGGAGGGGATGCGCCGGCGGTCTCCAGCGCGTGGGCCCCTTCAATCCTCAACTTGCCGCCATGGGGTGATGCCTGGACCACTCATGGCACCGATGTTGCGAACGGTGCGCAACCACAGACATTTGTTGGTCTGGGCCCCGGCATCGACTTCGATCAAGAGCCGATCGCATCCCTTGCCGCGGTCGTGGACGATGAATCCGATGTCGACAACGCGACCATCGAGATCAGTGTGACGAGTGGCTTCGCCTCGGTGCATGACCTGACCGGTTTCAGCGAGATGGGCTTCAAAGACCAGGCCTTCTGTCTCGGAACGGCCTGCAAGACGACCGTGCTCTGTCCTGGAGAAAAAGCATCCGAGAAGCCCGTCGAGCTGACGAAACCATTCACCGTTGCCGCGGGCGGAGGAGCAACTGCTGGCACGTACACGATCACGAAGATCGCGACGTCCACCACGCCCGGCACCCCGACAAAGATTCCGGGAACTGCCGCCTCCTGCAAGCCGCCGCCGGCGCCGAAGGCGGCGTCCTCCCAAGGTGACCCGCACTTCCAAGCCCTGAATGACGGCACGTTCGATTTTCAGGGCGCCGGTGAGTACACCCTTGTCCGCTCGATGAGCGGTGACGTCAATGTTCAGGTCCGCCAGACCCCCTACAAGGACTCGAAACAGGTGGCATTCAGCACCGCCGTCGCGATGCGGGTGGGCACGACCAAGGTGGAAGTCGATAACGGGACACAGATCCTGCTGCGGATCGGCAACAAGGTTGTCGTACCAGCTGCGCTAGTGAAGAAAAAACTGGTCGGTGGCGGCGATCTCACGTATTCGGGTAGGGGCAAGGGAGAAGCCGAAGTCGTGGCGTCGTGGCCGGACGGTAGCTCACTTGACGTGTTCACCGACACGGTCGGGATGAACATCACCTTCACCCCACCGTCGCCAGGCGTCGATACGTTTTCCGGACTGCTCACTGCCTGGGAGGTGCCGAAGCCGGGAGCGAGCAAAACGGCCCTGCAGAGCGAGACGCTGATCGGTGGTAGCGGTCACCGCTACGTCATCAACCCGACGACGACAGCGGGCTTCAAGACGCTGTACGGGCCATTTGCTCAGAGTTGGCGAGTCACGCCGAAGACCTCGTTGTTCACGTACGCGAAGGCAAAGTCGACAAGTTCCTATGTCGTAAAGGGCTTCCCGGCGACCTTTGCCGATCTGCCCGCCGCGAAGGAGAGCAGCGCGGAGGCGACGTGCAAGGCTGATGGTGTTTCCGATCCGAAGTTGCTCGCCGATTGTGCGCTTGATGTCGGCGAGACCGGTCACACCACTCTCGCGACCGCTTTTTCGCAGAGTTATGACAAGGTGGCGTCCTCAACATCAACTACATCAACCACCACGACCACGTTTCCCGCATCGAGTGACGGCTCGGTGCATCCAGCGAAGTTCTACTTCGCCAATCCCTGTCAGGTAGTCACGACTGCCGAACTCACCCAGGCACTCGGCAGAGATGTTCCCCCGCTTACGAGCTTCCCCCCGGAGTGCGAGTTCATCGTCGGGGAGGTGCAAGTGGACTTCACCACCGACCCGGCCGGCCAATACAAGTCCCAATACAGTGGAAACGGGGTCGTTGACCCGGAGACGGCGCTCGGTCCGGGCGGTTACTGCATCGAACAACCATCGCCGTTCCCCTCCGTGGCGATCGCCAGTCTCGACAGCGCGGGGAGCTTCCAGTTTTTGGCTGATAACTGTACCGAAGCGACGGCGCTCGCAAAGGATGCGTTGATGCACATCTCGGGGTGACGGGCGAGGCACGCCTCGATTAGACCGAGTGCGGCCGCCTTTTTCTGTTGAACTTGCCCTTTGAACTCGTCGTTGGTGGCGCCGCCACCCCGGAATTGGGTGTGCGCGAGGAGGTGGTAGACGGTCGGGCGAACGACGGTCCGCGCAGCCGTGGAGGCGGTCAGCCCGGTATAAATGAAGGGCGAGGTGTAGGCCTCGCGAAGCGGGACGTGCCTATTCCTGCTGACCTCGCCAGCAATCACCGACGCTATTGAGCGGTGACACTCCCGAGGTGGATCCCCAAGGAAGTATCGCGGTTGTCGGGCATTTTGCGGACTGACCGGGTATAGAGCGCGTGATGACGTTGCGAACATTGACGAAAAATCCAGATCGCGCCTCTTGGAGGGTCCGGCAGATTGTCCTCTGCGAGCGCTCTGATACCTCCACGGAAGGGTGACAACTTGTGCAGCGTGCTGAGCTCCCCAACCAGGTCTGGGTCAACCTTTCCCTTACCGCCGGCATATTTCTTCTCGGCGACGGGCTCTTTGAGGGTGGAACCCTCAAAACTGCTTCGACGTTGCATTTGCTGATTCTGGACGCGATAGGCGCGGCATTGATTGCTTTCGCGATCTATCGATTCCTCAGGGTGCGGAGGCGCAGCAGCGGTTTATGAGTACAACTCGGGATTGGCTCGGGGTATCGGGGAATCGCCGGACCGAGTTACTCTGCCGGTGATACGTGGCTCCTTAGCTAGCGGAAGAAAGAACTCATTGAGATGCCACGCACATGTTCCTTGCCCAGCTCATCCAGGGGCCGATTGGGCCGTTCGGTCGACTCGGCTCGCGAAACATCAACTTCGTGTAGACGAGTGGACTGCCAGGCGCACACCTACCGAGGTTGGATGCCCGAACCTCGATCTTTCCGGGTCGGGAGTAGTAGCCCCCTTGGGCTTGAAGATCGGGTTCAGACCGTAGCCAAAAGCCACCGGACCTCCCCAACTCGTCCAGTGAATCTGACTGATTGAACCGCTCGGATCGCCACCGTTGAAAATGATCGGGGGTGCTGCCTGGCCCCATCCGGCGCCGAATGCTGCGTCGCACTTGCTAGAACCGAGAAGGACCTCGGGCAGCTGTGGACGGCACGCACCCGGTCCCTCCGGGGAGTGTTGAGCCAGTACCCGTTCCGCAACCGGCTGACGAACGTGCGTAGCGACACGCTCATCCGCGAGCACTTCTGCGAGATCCTGCTTCGCCTGCTCCCCGGTGGGGTCGTCTGTGATGCGAGGCGAACGGACCGGTCGTTTCGCTGCGAGGGTCACCGCGAGTTGGGGGCGGCCTGTTTCCAGGCCTGGTAGGCGTCTGGCAGACACGTGCCGCACGGGCGGTAGCCGGCTACTTCGGCGTCAGCGATGGTGGCGAAGAACACCCGGTGGGTGATGTAGCCGCCGCGGGCGATGGCTCGGAGCGCGGCAGTCGAGCCGTCCGTAGATCTTCGAGCGGCGATGTCCGGCGAGGACGCCCTTGGTATCGCTCATGTTCGGGCGGCCGTCCGGTCCGAGCAGCCGGTATCGCTTCTCGCCAGGGGTTGGTGCGTCGACGGCAGACGGACTGGCGGGGAGCCGGTCTCTGGACATGGGTCAGGTGGCGTCGTGGAAGAGGAGGCCGAGAGTATTGCGCTGGCCAGTGCGGACAACCGAGACGCCGTGGCGGACCGGCGAGGCCGACCAGCCCCGGGCGCTGCGGACCGGCCGATCACGGGTGGTGAACACCAGGCCTTGGCAGTGGGGGACGGTGATTGCGGTGGCCCGGGACTGGGCTCGCGGGTGCTGCTCGACAAGGACGAACTCACCACCGGTGTGATCGACGTCGGGTCGCGTGAGGTTGACGACCACTTGCAGGGGGAACACCATCTCGCCGTACAGGTCGCGGTGGAGGGCGTTCCAGTCCCCCGGCCCGTATCGCAACAGGAGAGGCGTCGGCTTAGTCTGCCCGGCACCATGGCAGCTCGCCAGCCACTCGTCCAGGCTCTCGGGCCAGGGCGTGGGCCGCCCGAGCTTGGTGTACCAATCGCGAGCGATGGGCAAAAGGCGAGGATATAGAGCGTGGCGCAACTCGTCCACCGCGTCGGGGAGCGGGTTTGCCAGGTAGCGGTACTCGCCCTCGCCGAAGCGGTGCCGGCCCATGATCACGGTCGAACGGAATGCCTCGTCGTGCTCGTAGAGCGCGACGAGGTCGTTGGCCTGGCTGGCGGTAAGGAGCTGTGGGGTGAGGGCGCAGCCGGTCTCGTTCAGGCCGACCGTGATGGTGTCCCAGTCGGCGGATTCCACGCGTCGCTGATACACCGAGCGAATGGAGTCGTTCATGCAGCTTCCAGGTCGAGCAGCCGGCGTTTCGCGTCCGCGCCGCCAACGTACTCGCCCGTCCCGCCGTCGGAGCGGACGACCCGGTGGCAGGGGATAACGAGTGGGAGCGGGTTGGTCGCGCAGGCGCTACCCACCGCCCGGACTGCCTTGGGGTTGTTCACCGCGGCGGCGACCGAGGCGTAGCTTGCGGTCTGGCCGTAGTCGATGGCGGGCAAGTAGGTCAGCACCTGACGGCGGAACCCCGACGCCAGGGCCAAGTCGACGGGCAAGTCGAAGTGTCGGCGCTGGTGGGCGAAGTATTCGTCAAGTTGACGAGCGGCGGTGTCGAGGCGGCGAGGAGCAGCCAAGATACGAGGGCTGACTTTGGCGGCCAGGGTCTCGAGCACCCGGTCCAGGCCCTCGCGCTCGTAGGCCACCCGGACCAGTCCAGCCCGGGTGGCGGCTATCAGCAGAGTGCCGACGGCGGTGTCGAGCATGCGATAGGCCACGTCGAGGAGTCCGGCTTCTTCGGCACGATCGGTCAGACGGGCCCGAAGTTCGGCCAGTTCGGCGGCCGTCGGCGCCCCCGTCGAAGCTAGGAGGCGGACGATGTCCTTGTCGTGATTCGGGACGGTCATGAGGTCATTCCTTTGATCTTGCGGAGAGCGGCAACGCCATCGGCAGCGGCCCGGCGGGCGGCGGCTTCGGTACCGCCGACGATGGCGGCGACCTCGACGTAGGGGAGCCCGGCCAGGTAGTGGTAGACGACGGCGAAGCGCTGTTTGTCGGGCAGGTTCGCCACCGATCCGGCCAGGTCGAGGTCGCGCCGGTCGGCGCGCTCGGTACTGGCTCGGGTGGGGAGTTCTGCCATCGGTATGGCTTGGCGACCCGCTCGGCGCAAAATGTCGATGGCCTTGCGGTGGGCGATCGTGACCAGCCAGGCCTCGATATTCGCGTCCGCCGGCAGCTTGGGGTAAGCCTGCAGGGCGGAGAGGAACGTGATGGACCAGGCGTCATCGGCGTCGACGGCGCCGAGTACCGCCCGGCAGACCCGCAGGACGGTCGGGCCGTAGTCGGAGAGCACCTCCTCGAACGGCTGTTTGGCGTTCACGTTGTGTAGACGCTACGGCGAGCAGAAACGTGAGACGGCCTTCTGGCGCCGGTCAGAGCAACCGGCCCGGGTGACCGACGATGCGCTGCTCTAGATCGAGCAGGTATCGCTTACGAT
>DATCDR010000253.1:0-9529 GCA_036510575.1 Acidimicrobiales bacterium
CGCAGTACGCCACAAGCTCGTCGAAGGTGGCATATCGGCGTTTGACCTGGTCCATCCGATTCGCCTCGATGAGATCCACGAGCGTTTGGCGCTCGAGGCCGCATGCTTGGATGGTGCGTCCGAGCTCAACAAAGATCGGGTGCGTCGCCGCACCTGCCACCGCGGCATCGAGCTCGCGCTCAGCAACATCTAAGGAGATGACGCGATCTCCGTCAGACTCGTCGCCGACGTCGTCGATGAATCTGGCGTAGCCGTAGAGCGCTAACAGATGTCGTCGGATCCGAGGCGGCAAGAGCATCGAGGCGACAGGGAAGTTTTCGCTGCCTGCCTGATCCATAACGACGCCGACAGTTCCCCCGACCCCCGGAGCGCGAGCAGCGGTCCAGGGGTCAGTAGAAGTCGTCATCGCTTGACGACACTCCGCTCACTGTCGAGGATCAACGCGTTGCTCGACAGAACCGCGGGACTCGAGAGGCCGAGACGTGCAAGAGCTCGGGCGACCGACGAAGCGATTCCCTCCGCGTCAAGACCGAGCTGGGCAAGGATCGCGTCCGCGCTGCCGTGCGCGACGAACATCGTCGGTACCCCAAGGGTCACGATCCTTGGAGGAAGCACTCCTTGGACCTCTGCAGCAGCTTCGATTTCGGCCCGGAGGTACTGCCCCGCCCCTCCGTGGGCCATCCCATCCTCGGCAGTCACCACGAGCCTGGCGCCGATAACGCGATCAAGGAGGGCTTTGTCGACTGGCCGGATCACTCGAGGATCCAACACCGTCACATCAGCACCCTTGGCGACAAGGAGCGACGCCGCGTTCATTGCCCGTTCGGCCATCTTCCCGATGCCGAGGATGACCACTTCGCCGGCCCCGCGGCGAAGCTCGCGATAACTGAGCCCGGCGCCAGGAGGTGCCAGACCAACCGGCCCGGCAGTCTTCGGGTAGCGAATGATTGCGGGAGCACTGAGCGAAAGTGCTGCTTCGAGCATCGGACCCACCTCTGCGGGCTCACTTGGCGCGAAGACGGCCATGTCTGGAATCGAGAGCGCCAACACCATGTCGAGTAGGCCATGGTGGCTCGGACCGTCATCGCCCGTGATGCCGGCGCGATCAGCGCAGATCACCACAGGCGCGCGATGCAGTCCGACGTCGAGGTTCTGTTGATCGAAAGCCCTCGAGAGGAACGTCGAGTAGATCGCGACCACAGGCCGCAGCCCGGCAAGCGCCATCCCCGTGGCGGCAGTCATCGCGTGCTGTTCGGCAATGCCGACGTCGAAGAACCGATCCGGATAGCGCGCCTGGAACGGCAGCAGACCCGTGGGCCCTGGCATCGCCGCAGTCACGCCGACAATTCGACGGTTCCGCTCGGCGTGCACGAGGAGGGCGTCCGTGAACGCCTCCTTATAACTCGATCCGGGCTGCCCCTCGGCAACGCTGATCGCCCCACGATCTGCCGAGGTGCCTGGAGCGGCAATCGGATTCGCCGGCTTCAGGTCGTGAAGGCGCTGCACTTCGTCCGCCTCAGCTGGCGCGTAGCCCTTCCCTTTCCGGGTGAGGACGTGCAGCACTATCGGCCCATTCCAGGTCGCCGCGTTGCGGAGTGCCTGCTCGACCGCTGGAATGTCGTGCCCGTCAATTGGGCCCGTGTACCTGATGCCCAGTGCCTCGAAAAACACGTGCGGCTCAACCAACTCACGAAGTGCGTTAGTCAAGTTCCCGAACGCAGTCCCTGCCAACTGGCCGACACCTGGAATCTCCGCTACTAGCTGACCGACCCGGTTGCGAACAGCGGAGTAGGACGGGTTCAGTCGAAGCTGGGTGAGCGACGATGAGAGCTTCGAGACAGTCGGCGCGTAGCTCCTGCCGTTGTCGTTCAAGATGATCAGCACCCGGGCCTCGGCGTGGCCGAGATTGTTCAGTGCCTCGTACGCCATCCCGCCGGTGAGGGCTCCGTCGCCGACGACAGCTACCACGCGGCGAAATCGATCTCTGCCATCGGCGTGAAACGCGGTGGCGATTCCATGCGCGTAGCTAAGCGCTGTCGAGGCGTGCGAGTTCTCGATCCAGTCGTGCTCGGACTCGAATCGATTGGGATAGCCCGACAGGCCACCCGCCTTTCGCAACTGCGCGAACTCCGGCATCCTTCCTGTCAACAGCTTGTGCACGTAAGCCTGATGACCGGTGTCGAACAAGAGCACGTCGTTTGGTGAGTCAAAGACTCGGTGCAGTGCGACAGAGAGTTCGACGACGCCTAGATTCGACCCGAGATGCCCGCCGGTCCTCGTTACCGCTTCGACGATGAACCGGCGTATCTCGTCAGCCAGCTGGTCTAACTGCGAGGCGCTGAAGTCACGAATAACGCTCGGTTGATCGACTAGGGCCAGTAAAGGGTAGGCGCTGGCACTCGGTTCGAGATCGTCCATCCAGCTCTCCTTGTTCCCTAGCCGATAAAGGCCGACCAGGGCACCAGCATCGCAGCAGGGATCTCACCCGCTTGTTCGCTTAATGACGTGACCTCGCCTGTCCCGACATCGCGCTGCCAAATTCTCCCAAACCCAGCCGCGACCGTCAACGTTAATGCAGCTGGCCAGCGGCGAGGGGACGGAGCGCGCACCACCTTCGACGAATCGCAACCGTGAAAGCAACCGCCACTGTCAAAACAGATGCATCTCGAGTCACAGGTGGCTACCGTTCTGATGGCACTGCAATCGAGAGGCGACCTCGCGTCCGGCTCGCGAGGATGAGGAAACGACGATGACAGATCCGAGTGACGCAGCCGCAACAGATGAGGTCGCTGCCGACGACGCGGTAACGAGGCAAGTGCGCGCTTCCTCGGCACCAATTCGCCAAAGCTCGACCTTCGCACCGGCCGAGGCTGCCGCGATCACCGCCGAGCTGCCGGTCCAACGGCCGCCGTCGGCCGCGATCGCGAGGCGACCCATGGAGGCAGCGCGCCCTCGGCGGCAGCCAGCCCCTGCCGTTTTACAAGTTCTCGTGTGGCTACTGGCGCTGGTCTTCTTGATCGTCGCTGTCGGCGCACTCGTCGCATTGGCGAGTCCGAACGCGATGAGTTTCCTTAGAAACTCCGCGCCAGCGGCACTACAAATCGTCGGAGTGGGTGCCAGCTAGTCGGTCGCGCCGCACACGCATCTGCTGGAGAAGTGCAAAAGTGACGGCGAATGGCGGGAGATCCAGCGACGCGGATCTGGACCTTGAAATGTGGACTCGATGAGACGGAGTGGCGTGGCGCAATCGAAACAGGCTCGGACGGGCTCAAATACGGCCAACATCGCCCGGCAACAGAGATTCTGGACACGACGGGCACAGAGTTGGGACCACGGAGCCGGAAACAACCCGGGCTTGGTAAAGGTTGTGAATCAGGTCCTCCTCGAGGCGCAGCCGACGGCGTCGATGCGGTGCCTGGATCTCGGATGTGGCTCGGGCCAGCTCACACTCGGGCTCGCGAGACAGGTTGCCTCGGTGCACGCGGTCGACGTCAGCCAAGCGATGATCGATCTTCTCGTGGAGAACGCCCGCGCGGGCGGCATCGCCAACATCACGGGCGAGGCCGCACCAATCGAACGCCTCGCCATCCCCGAAGCCTCTTTTGACCTCGTCGTTACGAACTACGCGCTGCACCACCTAAAAGACCGCGACAAAGCTCTCCTGGCCAAGCACGCATTCACCTGGCTTCGCCCAGGCGGGCGTCTGGTCATCGGCGACATGATGTTCGGGCGCGGTGGCGACGCTCGCGACCGTGAGATCATCTCCTCAAAGCTGGCACTGTTACTGAAAAAGGGCCCCGGCGGCTGGTGGCGGATCGCTAAGAACTCCGGCCGCTACCTACTCCGATTCCAGGAACGCCCCGTATCCATCTCGGTGTGGGTAGGCATGCTCGCCGCCGCTGGATTCAGTGACGTGCAGCCGATCCCCGTCGTCAATGAGGCCGCCGTCGTGCGCGGAACAAAACCTTCGCCGAGCCGCTAAGGAGCCGAAGGCCCGCTTGCTCCCGCAAGGGTCGGATCTCGATGAGGCGAGGCGCGGCGAGGCGATCGTTCAGTTCGCCGGAACCGACCACCCTCTAGATTCTGCAATCTCCTTGCAAGTCGGACAGAGCGGGTAACGCTTCGGGTCGTGTCGCGGCGTCCAGATCTTGCCGCAAAGCGCCTTTACCGACGTCCCGTTGACGATGCCCTCGACTACCGAAGTCCCTGCGGCGACGAAATCTCCGTCCTTCGGCCGGAAGCCCTCGAGAACGATATGGCTCATGCGCTCATGGCCGCCGTCGAGGTCCGGCTCTCCGAGCGTCGGGTCAAGGACACTCTGCCGGGCTGTGGTGTACTGCTCGCTCATCTCAGCCTCACGAAAAAAGACTCGCACAAAACTGTGGCGCGCGCGCCAGAAGAGCCCAGCGGGCTCACCGATAACAAGCTCCGCAGGCTCACCGGTGACAAGAGCGGCCCGAGGCGGACCCAGCTGACTCACAGAAAGTCATGGTCCAATTCTAAAAATCGCTTCACTCCAATTACGCCTCCGAAGCCCCAATAGGACCGTCAGGGTTGAAGAACCAATGCTAAAAAGGGCCATGACCGCTACCGGAATGACGGGGACGTCGTCTATTAGATCGCGGCTAGAACATCGCTCGCGTCGCGGACGCGCCGCCTCCGTGACGATGGTCGCGGTGCTCGGCCTGTCACTTTCAGGCTGTTTCAGCAGCGGTTTCGTCTACGTCAGCCGTCGCAGCCCGGACGGTACGATTTTAGGATTCAAGCTGCCCGGAAAATGGGCGACCTTCGACACCCAGCAGGTACTAGAAGCGACGAATGGACCGATCAGTGCAGCCGAAGCAAAGAACATCGCCGCCGGCGAGTGGGAAGAGACCTTTTCCTCAGCTCCGCACCCAAACGCCGACTTCTTCGCGACCGCTGAAAACTCTAAGTACCCGGTCGGCTTCGCCGAGGCCCGTCCACTCAATGCAGGAGAACGCGATGCCTTCAACATGGGGTCCCTCCGATCGGAGATCCTCGGGACCGATCCATATTCGGCCCCGAGCCCCGACCCCTACAACGTGACCGCCTACAGGGACTTCGCGAGTGCTACCAACGGACTTCGTGGCTCTAGCCTTACCACCAACATCAAACTGTCTTCTGGAGCGACCGCAACGCTTTCGCAGATCGTCGAAGTCGACGCGAATACGAACTGGGTCTTCGCTATCACCGTCTCATGCCGGGCGGCGTGTTGGGGCCCCAACAGTGGAGTCATCAATCAAGTCCTGAAATCCTGGAGCGTGAAGGGCAACAAGTGATGAGCGATCAGACCCCATCCCCAGCCATCCCCGTCAATCCGTCCACGAACGGGGTCGATCCGTCCATCAACGGGGTCGACACGCTCCCGGTACTCGACCCCACCACCGCGCCGAGCGTTCAGCTCGCCGTGCGGGCCCACATGAGTTGGTGGGACCGGTCGAAGGTGTTTCTCGCGCTCGTCGTCGTCTTTTGGCTGCTGCTTTGGACCGACCTCGCGAACAACCCGATCCAGTCTTTCAACATCGCGTTCCACCTGCAGCTTTCATCGCTTTGGTGGCTTGAGGCACTGATCGGACTCGAGCTCGTCCGACAGCTTCACTACGTCTTCGCCGAACGATCACCCAGGTGGTACCGGTTCTGGACGCTCGGCGTCTTTGCCTTGCCATCGAAGCTCTTCCGGAAGTCCTCGGATTGGACCCGGTTCCGGATGAGCAGGGTCTTTCGCATCTTCTTCTTCTTGTTCATCGTGGCGCTGCTCCTCGGAGCACTGTTCCACGTCTCGCCGGCGGCTTCGCTGTTCTTGGTGCCATCGGCGCTGTTCTCGGAGCTTCCAGCTATTGCGCAGGTCATCTTCTATCTGATGTTCGGCATGTTGCAGTTCGTCGGGATTTTCTGGTTCATGTCGCGCGGCGGCGTCGACGTCTACTACCCAGGTGACGTCAAGACACGGTTCTCTGATGTATGGGGACAAGACGCAGTCGTCGAACGCGTGAAAGAAAACATCATCTTCTTAAAAGACCCCGAGTCGATCGAGCGGAGGGGTGGTTTCGTTCCCGGCGGAATCCTGCTCTGGGGCCCTCCTGGCACCGGCAAGACACTCCTCGCTGAGGCCGTCGCAGGCGAGACCGAGAATCCATTCGTCTTCGTCGACCCTGGCGCGTTCCAGAACATGTTCATGGGCGTCGGTATCTTGAAGGTCAAAGCTCTGTTCAGAAAACTCCGAAAGCTGGCGCTTCGATACGGCGGCGTGGTGGTCTTCTTCGACGAAGCCGACTCCCTCGGCAATCGTGGCGCTGCTGCGCTTGGTGGAGTCTTCCGACCCAATCAAACCACCGCCTGGTCCGCGAGCGACCAGTGCCACGGCATGAACTACCTGTCGGAGTCGACGGTGTCGGACCTCTTCCAGAGTTCGATGCGGCACGAGATCGACGATATCCAGCCTCGGCGCTCGGGGATGATGATGGGCGGCATGGGCGGTGGCGGCATGGGCACGCTGCAGTCACTGCTGTCAGAGCTCTCAGGTCTCACCAAGCCGCGAGGCATTTTCAACCGCCTGTTCCGACGAGCTCTCGGCGTCGCGCCGAGAAAGCCGCCGAAGTACCGGATTCTGGTGATGATGGCAACGAACATGCCCCAGTCGCTCGACGAGGCACTACTTCGACCTGGCCGAATCGACCGTATCTACAAGGTCGGCTACCCGTCCAAGGCCGGCCGGATCCGCACCTACCAGGGCTACTTCTCAAAGGTCGCCAACAACGTGACCGCAGAAGAGATCGAGCGGCTGGCAACGATTACGCCGTATGCCACGGGCGCCACGATCAAGGACCTGGTGAATGAGTCGCTCATCAACGCGATCCGCGAGCAGCGCGAGGCAATCGAGTGGCGCGACGTCATCGCCGCGAAGCAGCGAAAAGAACTTGGGCCGCCAGAGGACGTGGAGTACATCGAGCGGGAGCGACACTCCACTGCGGTGCACGAGGCCTGCCATGCACTGATCGCAGCGATGCTCCGGAAAGACCACGTCATTGACACCGCAACGATCGAGAAGGGCTCGAACTACCTCGGTTTCGTTTCCTTCACTCAGCTCGACGACACGTTCACAAGGTGGCGGTCCGACTACGAGATCGACATCATGGTGAGCCTTGCGAGCCTGGCCGGGGAGAAGCTCTTCTTCGAGGGCGACAACTCCTCCGGAGTTGCAGGAGACCTCGAGTCAGCCACCCACGTCGCCTCTAGGATGGAGGGCTACTGGGGAATGGGCAGAACCGTCGCGAGCATTGGCGTTGCACAACAGATCGGCATCGGACAGTCCGGCGGGGGACGAGACCGGATGAACGAGCGCATCGCGCGCTCGGTGGGCGACCGGGTAGAAGGAAAGCTCGGCGACCTGCTGACCCAAGTCCGGGCGATGCTGAAGGACCGAACCGACGACGTCTTGGCGATCGCGTACGCGCTCGAGTCGCACAAGACGATCACTGGCGAAGACGTCATGGCGATCCTGAACGGGACGCAAGGACCATTAGTCGACGGTCGGCGCTACCACTCCGCGGCATTCCGCGCCGGCGTGGTCGATTATCACAACCGGGCTGTCCTTGCCCATCAGGCGCGAGGCGACGTCGGGATCGCACTGCCGGCACTCCCCGAGTTAGAAGAGAGCCTCGTAGCATCGAATCTGCTCGACGCTGCGGGCGTGGCCGAGTAACGGAACGTCAACGGCACTCGGCTTACTCAGCTACAACCCTGCCAGGCGCTCGCGACCGGACCATGGTCGCAGCGGCGTCGGAGTCATGCACCATGGTGAAGCAGGCGATCGCACCCATGACCGCGATCGCGGCGGCAGCGAAGTAGCCGGCGTGAAACGCGTCGACTCTGGACCCGTGGACACCGGCAACGACAGTGGAGATGATTGCAACACCGATAGCGAGCGCTGACGGCCGCTGGGTGTTAAAGATCGCCGAAGCGTGCCCAATGTCAGCCGCCTCGATCCCTGTGAACATCGACGTCTGGAGCGGCAGAAAGGCCGTGCTGTTTGCAAACCCGGCGACGAACATCACGACTCGCACCACCCACAAATTCGTGCCGGAGCCGACGGACGTGAGCGAGATCGTTATTGACGCGAGGATCATCAGCCCGCCCGTCGACATGCGGCGCGGCCCGACCTTGTAGTAGAGCCGGCCAAGCGTCTGGGTCGACAAGAAGACGCCGAACACCTCCACGAACGTCGTCAGGCCAGACTGCAGCGGACTTTGATGCAGGGCCTCTTGCAAGAAGATCGGCGTGATGTAAAGCACGCCGAGGAACGACCCCGTCGAGTACGCGGCGGCGATGTTGGTCGCGCGAAAGAGGCGATCGGCCAAGAGACGGACCTTCAGCAGGGGATCTTCTCTCCGAGTCATCTCGAGGCGCACGAAAGCCCCGAACGCCACAACGCCGACGACAGCGGCGACGAGAATCGGCACCGACGTCCAGCCAACGAGCGAGCCCTCACTGATCGCATAAAGGACCGCGGCCAGCCCACCTCCTGAGAGCACGAATCCCCGAAGATCAAAGTGGCTGCCAGCACTCTGTCGATGTTCGACGAAGCAACGCGCGCTGAATACCACCGCGGCGACGCCGAATGGCAGGTTGACGTAGAAGGCCCAGCGCCACGAGAGCTTCTCGGCCAACAGCCCGCCAACGACCGGTGCGACGGCTGGGGCGACAAGGATCGGCAGTATCAACAGACGAGCCAGACGAGCGCGCTGTGCTGGCGGATACGCCCGCCAGAGCATCGCAGTCGCAGACGGAGTCAACATCCCGCCGCCAGTGCCCTGGAGTGCTCTCGCAGCGATCAGTTCTGGCAGATTCCGAGCCTGCCCACATCCCGCGGAGGCGATCGTGAACAGCGTGAGCGCGATCAAAAACGTGCGTTTGGTGCCTATCCGATCTCCGATCCACCCGGATGCGGGAATCCAGATCGCAAGCGAGAGCACGTAGGCGATGACGGTCCACTGCACCGAGGCAATCGAGGCATGGAAGTCGCGCGACAACGTCGGCAGCGCGACGCTCACGATGTGGTTGTCCATCGAGCCCATGAACATGCTGATGACATAGGCAGCAGCCGCCGCGTGCTGGGGTTGCACCCTCCTCGAACCGCCGTTAGTCGAAGCTGTCGACGACCGTTGTGACCGCCGACGTCACGAGAGCCGCTGACGCTTCGAGACCGCCCAAAGGGCGCGCTCAAATATCAAGGAGGGGTCCGGCACGGGCCGACCGTACTCCGGCCAAAACGGACTAGACCCGGACGAGAACCCGCTTCATCAGCGCGATCAGGTCGCTCACCGACGCCGACGAGGCGGCGACGACCTCGAGCTTCTTTTGGAGCGCAACCACACTGTGCTGGGAGTACTGGCCAGTCCCAAGCGATGCGCTAAAGGACAGATTCACGAGCGATCCGAAGTACTTCCCAGCACCCGTCGTCGGCTCGTTGTTGTTGTCGAAGCCGTTCTGCACCGTGCGAAAGCTCGCC